>NZ_JBGUAX010000015.1 GCF_041821065.1 Egicoccus sp. AB-alg2
AACGTTGAGGCCGCCCACCGGGCGGCCTCAACGCATTCCACCAGCCTGCTCGCACCGCGCCGACGTCCACACGTCCGGCACCCAGCCGCCGCGCCGCGGACAAGCCGAGTTTCTCCATCCGGCCCGCCTCCGGGCGTCCCGTTCCGGGCGGCCGACATCGCGCCGCCCGCGGGCGGCCGCGTGCGCCGCCACGGCATCGGCGGTGGCGTCACCGGGGCATTGGTCCCCGAATCATCGTTGGCATCCGAACGATTTGCGTATGCTCTCGCGAGGCCGGCCCAGGGGAGACGGGCCGGCAGTGCGTACGGGACGTGGGAGGAGTGCCACCATGGCACGAAAGCGTGCTGCAGTCCGGGGCTCCGAGTCGGGCGGCGGCCCCCGGCTCGAGGCCAACGCCGTCGGGTTCCCGACGGCACTCGCGACGGCCGTCGGGCTCATCATCGCCTCGTCGGTGCTGTTGACGGCCACGACCGGGTTCGGCGTCGGCGGCGTCGTGTTCGCGATCGCGATCCTGATCGCCTACGTGCTCATGATCTTCCAATCCATGAGCTTCTCGGAGGCCTCCGGCGTCATGCCGTTGGCCGGCTCCGTCTACGACTACATCGCCTCGGGCCTCGGTCGGTTCTTCGGGGTGACCGGCACGCTGGTCGCCTACCTCGTGGTCCACCTGTTCGCTGGCACGGCCGAGACCGCGGCGGCCGGACTGTTCGCCAGCGTGAACTTCCCGTTCCTCGAGGGGCTGACGCCCGAGACGTCCTGGGTGGTCGGCGTCGGGCTGCTGCTCGTCTTCGGGATCGTCAACGCACTCGGCATCCGCCTCTACGGCGCCGTCGAGGTCGCCCTTACCGCGGTGATGTGGGTCACGCTGGTCGTCTTCGGCCTGCTCGGCGTGCTCCGCGCGGCGACGGTGGACACCGGCGGCTTCTTCGGCGAGTCGCTCGTCGGCAACGACCTGACGGCCGTGCTGTCCATGGTCGGCCTGGCCATGTTCCTGTTCGTCGGTGTCGAGTTCGTCACACCCCTCGCCGCCGAGCTGCGCGAGCCGGCTCGCACGATCCCGCGTGCCATGTTCCTGGGGCTCACCGCCGTCGCGGCCGCGATGGTCCTGTACGGCGTGGCCGTGCTGCGACAGGTCCCCAACGAAGAGCTCGAGGGTGGTGTCCTGCTGTTCGAGACCCCGCTGCCGATCCCGACGTTCGCGCAGGAGGTGCTGGGCACGTTCGGGCGCTGGTGGCTGGCCCTCGCCGTGCTCTTCGCCGCCGCCGCGACCATCAACACGTTGCTCGCCGGCATCCCGCGCATCCTGTACGGGATGGCGAAGGACAACGCCTTCCCGCCCGTCTTCGGCTGGCTGCACCCCCGCTACAAGACCCCGTGGGCCGGGATCGCGCTCGCGGTCGTCATCCCCGCGGCCCACGCCATCTACATCCAGGGCGACATCGACTCCATCATCGTGCTGATCCTAGCCGGCGTGTGCGCGTGGCTGTTCGCCTACATCCTCGTCAACATCTCGGTGATCCGCCTCCGCGCCCGGCGCCCGGACCTGCCGCGACCGTTCCGCACGCCCTGGTTCCCGGTGCCGCAGGTGCTGGCCAGCCTCGGGATGCTCGTCACCATCTGGTACATCGCGCCGCCCGGCATCAGCCGCGGTGACGTCTACCTGCGGTTCTTCGGCATGCTGGCGCTGACGGCACTGTTCGCGGTCTGGCAGACGGTCGTCAAGACGAAGAAGCCGCTGTTCGAGCCGGTCGAGCCCGAGGACTTCGTCCGCGAGGAAGCCGGCGCCGTATGAGGCCGACCGACCTGCGCGACCGGGTGGCCGGCGACCTGGACGGTTGTCGGCTGCGCCCGGTCGACGCCACGCACGCCCTGCTCGAGACGGACGCCGGGCCGCTGTGCTGGTGGGAGGTTCGTCAGGAGCGTCGCCGCCTGCTGCAGTTGCAGGTCAGCGCCTTCCATCTCGACGGTCCGGCGACCACGGCCGACGTGCGGGTGACGTTCCGCCACACCGGCAACGTCCGCCGCACCGGCCTGCGCGCCAGCGTGAAGGGGCGTGACCAGCTCGTCGGCGTCTCGTTGCGCGACCAGCTGCTCGCGGACGGCGAGCTGCAGGCGGCCAGTCTGCCGCTCGACTTCACCCGGTTCACCGTCGAACCCCTTCGGGGCCGGTGGCGCGCGACCCTCGAGCTGATGGGCGGCTCGTACGTGCGCACGACCTTCCCGCCCAGCGGCAGCTACGTGCGCCTGGCCGCCGACCAGACCGCCGCCCTGCTGGCTACCGTCCGCGTCCTGCACCGCCGGCTGCCGGTCGCGCCCGAGACGTTGCGCCCGGACCCCTCGCCGGCGAGCGACCTTTCCGACCACCTGCCCCGGAGAACCGTGTGACCGCTGCGACCACCGACTGGCACGAGCTCGCGACCCGCACCACGCTGCGCAGCCGGGCGGTGATCGACGGCGCGCTCCACGACGCGGTCAGCGGGGCGACCTTCCCGGCGGTCAGCCCTCGCGACGGGCGCGTCCTGGCCGAGGTCGCCGCCTGCCAGGCGCAGGACGTCGACCGGGCGGTCGTCGCCGCACGCGCCGCCTTCGACGACGGCCGCTGGTCCCGTGCGCGGCCCTCGCACCGCCGGCAGGTCCTGCTGCGGCTCGCCGCCCTCGTCGAGCAGCACGCCGACGAGCTCGCTCTCACCATCTCGCTGGAGATGGGCAAGCCGATCAGTGACGCCCGGGCCATCGAGGTACCCGCGCTGGTCAAGACCCTCACCTGGTACGCCGAACTGGCCGACAAGTTGCTCGACGAGCTGCCGCAGACCGGCCCGGACGAGCTCGCGATGATCACCCCGCGAACCCGTCGGCGTCGTCGGGGCCATCGTGCCGTGGAACTTCCCGCTCACCATGGCCGGTTGGAAGCTGGGGCCCGCCCTGGCGGTCGGCAACTCGGTCGTGCTCAAGCCCGCCGAGCAGTCCCCGCTGTCGGCCCTTCGGCTGGGGGAGCTGGCGCTCGAGGCGGGCCTGCCCGACGGCGTGCTCAACGTGGTTCCCGGGCTCGGCCCCGACGCCGGACAGGCACTGGGTCGCCACGACGACGTCGACGTGCTCGCGTTCACCGGCTCGGGCGAGGTGGGCCGGCACCTGTTGCGCTACGCCGCCGACTCCAACCTCAAGCGGGTCTACCTCGAGCTCGGCGGCAAGACCCCCAACGTCGTGTTCGCCGACGCCCCGGACCTCGCGGCCGCGGCCGCCACCGCCGCCTGGGGCATCACGTTCAACCAGGGCGAGATGTGCACCGCGGCCTCGCGGCTGCTGGTGCAGCGCGACGTGCACGACGAGTTCGTGCAGCAGGTCCTGGACGCCATCACCGCCCGGCGGGTGGGTGACCCGCTCGACGAGGCGACCCAGATCGGCCCGGTCGTCGACGACACGCAGTTGCGCCGGGTGCTCGACTACGTCGACGTCGGTCGCGACGAGGGTGCCCGGTTGCGGCTCGGCGGCGCCCGGACGCTGGAGGACACCGGCGGCACCTTCGTCGAGCCGACGGTGTTCACCGACGTGCGTCCCGACATGCGCATCGCCCAGGAGGAGATCTTCGGGCCGGTCCTCAGCGTGCTGCCCTTCGACGACGTCGACGACGCCGTCCGCCTCGCCAACGGCACGGTCTACGGGTTGGCCGCTTCCGTCTGGACCCGGGACCTGGCCACCGCGCACCGCGCCGCCCGCGCCATCCGGGCCGGGACCGTCTGGGTCAACTGCTTCGAGGAGGGTGACCTCAGCGTCCCCTTCGGCGGGATGAAGCAGTCGGGGACGGGCCGCGACAAGTCGCTGCACGCCATCGACAAGTTCGTCGACCTGAAGACGACCTGGATCGCCCTGTGAGCGCTCGCGGTCACCGGCCCGGGTTCGGCGTCCGCCCGGTGTCCCGTCCCCGGCCGGCGGCGCGTTCGGGCCGGCGCCACGGGTCGGGCCTCGGCGTGGCTGAGCGCCGCTCGCCCGCGGTGGCTGCGCTGGTCGGTCTGCTCCTCGTGCAGGCCGCTGCCGCCGTGGGCTTCGCCGTGTTCGTGACCTTCGCCGTCCTGCGGGAGTGGGGCACCGCCGCGGCGCCCGACCCCTCGGCGGTGGGCGTGCTGAGCGTCGGCGCCACCATGCTCCTCGGCGTGGTGGCCCTGGCCCTGGTCTGCGCCGGGGGGCTGTGGCGCGGGCGACACTGGGCGGGGACCATCACCGGGCTGCTGCAGGCGGTGCTGCTGGTGGGGGCCGGCGTTGGCCTGCTGTCGCTGGGTTGGCAACCGGCGTTGGGGCTCGTCGCGGCGGCCGGCGTCCTCGGGCTGCTGCTGTTGGCCGGTCGCCGCCGCGAAGTTCCCACCTGACCCGCCCGTTCGGTCGCCGCGGGGAGGACACGAAAGCCGGTTGACTCGCTGACTGCCGTCCCGGGAGGCATCCGGCATGAGCGCAGCAACGCGGCTCGAACGCAGCCGCCACGTCCTGCAGGCCGAGCACGCGGAGCTGCGGGTCGAGCAGGGCGTCGTCACGATCACGAAGCAGGTCGTGACCCGCCAGGAGCCGGTGGTCACCCACGTTGAGTTGGCGCGCATCCGCGGCGCCGACCTGCGCAAGCCCACGCGTGGGCAACCCGGCTGGCTCCACGTCTCCGCCGTGGGTGGCACGACCAGCCCGCCGTCAGAGCTCGCCGCGGCCAGCGACCCCTACACGGTGCCCGTCACGATGCGCACGCTGGGCACCGCCCGGCGGTTCGTGCGCATGGTCACCGAGCACGTCCGCGACCGCGGCCTTCCCACCGAGCGCCCGGGCGACGCCCCCCGCTCCTCCAGCGTGCTGGTGACGCCGGCCGCGGCCCGCACGGCACCGTCGCCACCGCCGGCCACGACGACGAGCGTCCCGCCCCCGCCTCCACCCGCCGTCGAGGGCGGCCGGCCGCCGCTGCGTTCGTCCACGCCACCTCCGTCGGTGCCGCCGCCCGGCGCGACGGCGCCGTCAGTCCCCGGGTAGCAGGAACGGCCGGCGAACCACCTCGTCCAGCACGAGGGAGGTCAGCGTGCCGCGGGCCCCGGTGAGACGGCGGATCTCTTCGAGCAGGAAACCGCGCAACTCCTCGAAGTCGGCGACGCGCACCATCAGCAGCACGTCGGCCTCGCCGGTCATGAGGGCGGCGTACTCGACGTGCGGGAGTGCCAGCAGGCCGGCACGGACCGTCTCCCAGTCGAGCGTCGTGCCGGGGCCGGCGGAGAGCAGGACGACGGCCGCGACGCCCAGCCCGAGCCTGCGGCTGTCGACGACCGGCGCGAAGCCCCGCACGACACCGGCCTCGCGCAGCCGCTCCAGGCGTTGGTGCACGGCGGACCGCGACAGGTGCAGCCGCTCGGCCAACGCCGTGACCGAGGCGCGTCCGTCGTCGCGCAGCAGCGCGAGCAGCTCGAGATCCACGTCATCGGCCTGGAACGACACTCGTTCGAATCCCCGGTCGCGTGCGAGACAGGATGCTCACGATAACCGCATTCGCCGCGCGATCTGTCGCGCGCGTCGTTCGGTCAGGTGACGACGTGCGCGCACTGTCTAGGCTCGTGCGGTATCGCCGCACGCGAGGTGAACCCGTGCCCGAGGCGTCCTCCGCCGCCGACGAGCCCGCCTATGGTCGCGGCCTGCCGCTGGACCCGGATCCGGCGCAGGCCGAGGCGCTGCTCACGCGCGCCAGCACGCTCGTCGCCGCACTCTTCGACGGCGTCGGTGACCGGCCGGTCGCCGGGACGCCCACCGATCCCGCGTTCGTGGCCGGGCTGCTGGCCGACCGTCCTGGCGAAGCTCAGCCGATCGAGGCCGCGCTGGCCACGCTGATGGAGGCCATCGCCCAGGGCCACGAGAGCCGCACGGGCGGCCACCTCGCCTACATCCCCGGCAGCGGGCTGCTGACCGCCGCGATCGGGGAGTTGTTGGCCAGCGCCGGCAACCGCTACACCGGCCTGCACGCGCCCTCGCCGGGGGCGGTGGCGCTGGAAGTCGGGGTGCTGCGCTGGCTGTGCGAGTTGTTCGGCATGCCCGAGGGCGCCCAGGCCGTGCTGCTCTCCGGCGGGTCGATGGCCAACCTGACCGCGCTGGTCGCCGCCCGCGAACGTCACGCGCCGGGCCGGCCGCAGCTGGCGACCGTGTACGTCGGCGAGCAGGCCCACGCGTCGGTGCGCAAGGCGGCCCGCACGATCGGGATCCTGCCCGAGCACGTGCGTGTGTGCCCGTCCGGTGACGGTCTGCGCCTCGACGTGGAGACCGTCCGGGTGATGGTCAAGCAGGACCGCGCCGACGGGCTGGTCCCGACCGCGATCGTGGCGGCCGCCGGCACCACGAACTTCGGCGCCGTCGACTGCCTCGGACGTCTGGCCGACCTGGCCGCCGACCTCGGCGTGTGGCTGCACGTCGACGGCGCCTACGGCGGGTTCTTCCGACTCACCGAGCGGGGACGGGCGCGGCTGGCGGGCATCGAGCGGGCAGACTCGATCACCCTCGACCCGCACAAGTCGCTGTTCCTGCCGTTCGGCACCGGGGCCGTGGTCGTCCGCGACCGGCGCGCGCTCGTCGACGCCTTCGGTGAGGAAGCCGACTACCTGCGCGACCTGCCCGACGCCGACCAGCTCCCGGACCTGGCCGAGCTGACCCCGGAGCTGACCCGCGAGTGGCGCGGCGCGAAGCTGTGGCTGCCGCTGAAGCTCCACGGGCTGGCACCGTTCGTCGAGGCACTGGACGCCGACCTCGACCTGGCGGCGTGGGCACACGACGAGCTGGCGGCCATGCCGGGCGTGACCACGTGCGGGCCGCCGGACCTGTCCATCGTCGGCTTCCGGGTGCCCGGCGACGACGCCGCCCAGGACGCGGCCCTGGCCCACCTCAACGCCGAGGGACGGGTGCGCCTGTCCAGTACCCATCTGGACGGGCGGGTCGTGCTGCGGCTGGCGGTTCTCTCGCACCGCACGCGGCGGCACCACGTGCAGTACGTGCTGGATCGGCTGCGCGACTGGCTCGAGCGGCCGACGACCGGGACGACCTGACGCCCTGGTCCGCCGCCGATGTTCAGACGCCGGCGACCTCGGCCAGGAAGCCGTCGACGAGCGTCGCCACGTCGCGTTCGCAGCGCTCGCGTTCCGCGGCGGCGATCGCCAGCAGCGTGTCCAGGTCGGCGCCCGTGGCGGCTTGCAGGTCGGCGTGTGCCGCCGCGCCGCCCATCTCCAGCCAGCTGGCGACGATGTCGGCGTCGACCTCGGGGTGGAACTGCAGGCCGAGGTTGCGCCGCAGCCGGAACGCCTGCGGACCGACCTCGTTGCGGGCGAGCTCCTCGCCGCCGTCGGGGACGGTGAACACGTCGTGGTGCCATTGCATCCACGGGCCCGGCGGGACCAACTGCGGGGCCTCGGTGCGCACGGAGGTGAAGCCGATCTCCGCCTGGTCGGCCGCCTTCACCTCGCCGCCGTGGGCCGCCGCCAGGGCCTGGCCGCCGAAGCAGATGCCCAGCACCGGGACCGCCTCGCGGTCGGCCTCGCGCAGCAGGTCGAGCTCCCGCTGGATCCAGGTCCCGACGGCGCGATGGTCGTAGACCGACCAGATCGCGCCCAGCGGCACCAGCAGGTCGAACTCGCGGGCGCGCGGGAACGGGCCGTGGTAGGTCGCGTCGTGGATCGAGCCGCCGATCGGCAGCAGCTCGAGCTCGAACCCACGCTCGGCCAGCGCGCGGCCGACCAGCCCGGGCTGCGAGCCGGGATCGTGCTGGATGAACAACGCACGCACGGGAGCGCTCCTCTCGCCGGTCGGACAGTCTAACCCGGCAACTGTTCGGACCCGAACGGTCTGCTACCGTCGCGGGTCGGGAGTTGGGTGCAGGCCGCAAGGCACTCGGGAGGAGACGCGCCGTGACGACGCCGACGCTGCAGACCACGACCGCGCAGGCGACCCCGCCCGGCGTCGCGCCGTTCCTCGGCGACCGCTGGCTCGACCTCACCGACCCGGACGTCTACCGCGCCGGCGTGCCGCACGGCACCTTCGACCGGCTGCGCCGCGAGGACCCGGTCAGCTGGTGGGAGGAGCGCGAGGGCAGCGGTTTCTGGTCCATCACCCGCTACCGCGACCTGGTCGACCTCAACCGCGACTTCAAGGCCTTCACCTCGTCCAAGGGCATCCGCCTCGAGGAGATGGACGAGGAGGAGCTCGAGGCGCGCAAGACCATGATGGAGCTCGACCCGCCCGAGCACACCCGGCTGCGCCGGCTCGTGCAGGGCGGCTTCACCCGCCGCATGGTCGCCAGCTACGAGGGCGCCATCCGGGCGCTCGCGACCGAGCTGCTCGACGAGGTGCTGCCGCGCCGGCACTTCGACTTCACCGTCGACGTCGCCCGTCAGCTGCCGCTGCGCATGCTGGGGCGGCTGCTCGGCGCGCCCGAGGAGGACTACGACTGGCTCGTCGCCCACGGCGACGCCATGATCGGCAACACCGACCCGGAGTTCACCGCCCACGTCGTCGACCAGACCGACACCGAGGCGTTCCGGCTGATGCCGTTCCGCAGCCCCTCCGGCGTGGAGTTGTTCGAGTACGCCCAGCGGCTCGCCGACGCCCGCCGCGCCGCGCCCGAGGACGACGTCGTCAGCCAGATGCTCGCGCCCACCATGGACGGCGAGCCGCTGACCGACCTGGAGTTCAACAACTTCTTCACCCTGATGGTGGCCGCCGGCAACGACACCACCCGCTACTCGATGGCGGCCGGCCTGCTCGCCCTGCTCGACCATCCCGACCAGCTGCAGCTGCTGCAGGAACGCCCCGAGCTGATGCCGACCGCGGTCGAGGAGATGCTGCGCTGGTCGTCGGTCACCATGCACTTCCGCCGCACCGCCACCCGCGACGTGGAGATCCACGGCCGCACCATCAAGGCCGGCGACAAGGTCGTGCTCTGGTGGATCTCGGGCGACTTCGACGAGGCCCAGTTCCCCGACCCGTACCGGTTCGACGTCACCCGCGACCCCAACGAGCACCTCGCCTTCGGACGCGGTGGTCCCCATCGGTGCATCGGGGAGTGGTTGGCGCGCCTGGAGATTCGCGTCACCATGGAGGAGCTGCTGCCGCGGCTCGCGTCGGCGCGGGTGGCCGGACCGATCGAGCGGCTGCGCTCCAACTTCATCAGTGGGATCAAGCACCTGCCGCTGGAGGTCACGCTGCGCTAGCCGGCGGGCAGGCGAACGGGACGAATGGCTCCGCGACCGGGGAGGGCCGCGGGGCAGGAGAGAGAGCCGCATGGACACCTACGACCGGATCCGCGTGCTGTGGCCCGACCACCTGGGCCTGGCGCGCGGGAAGTACCTGCCGATCCGCTACGCCGACAAGGGCGCCTTCCACTGCATGGCCCTGTTCGCGCTCGGCTACGACCGGGAGATGACCCCCGCGCCCGGCACCCGCATGCTCGAGGGCCTGCCCGACCTGCACGCCACGTTCGAGCTCGACCAGGTCCGCAAGGGCTGGGAGCCCAACACCGGCGTCGCCGTCGCCGACATCTGGTTCCGTGGCGAGCCGGTCGCGATGTCCGCGCGCCACGCGCTTCGTCGCGCCATCGACGACTGGGAGGCGCTGGGCTACAAGGCCAAGGTCGGCATCGAGCTGGAGGCCTACATCCTGCAGCCCGATGGCGAGGGTGGCTGGACCCCGTGGGAGACCCCGGGCGGCTACGTCTATGGCACCGGCACGGCCGTCGACCCGATCGGGCTGCTCGACGAGATCATGCGCGAGGCCGCCGACGCCGACCTGCCGATCGAGTCGATCAACTCCGAGTACGACATCCCGCAGTTCGAGTTGACGCTGCACTACGACGACGCCCTCAAGGCCTGCGACGAGGCCTTCCTGTTCAAGGTCCTCGCTCGCGAGATCGCCACCCGTCACGGGCTGCTGCTGACCTTCATGGGCAAGCCGCTCGGCGACCGCGGCGGCTCCGGCCTGCACGTCAACGTCTCCTTCGAGGACGTCAACGGCCACAACGCCCTCAACGACGAGACCGCCGAGGACGGCCTGTCCAAGCTCGCCCACCAGGCAATTGGTGGGCTCATCGAGCACCACCGCGGGATGACCGCGCTGCTCGCCCCGACCGTCAACGCCTACAAGCGGCTGCGGCCGGGACAGCTGTCCGGCTACTGGAACAACTGGGGCTACGACCACCGCGGCACGACCGTGCGGATCTCACCCGAGCGCGGGGCCGGCCTGCGGCTCGAGCACCGCATGGCCGACGGCGCCGCGAACCTCCACCTCGCCGCCGCCACCGTGCTGCAGGCCGCCCGGCTCGGCGTCGAGCACGACCTGACCCCGCCACCGGCGGAGACCCAGGACTGCCTCGAGTCCACCGACGCGACCGAGCACTGCCCGGACTCCCTGCGTCTGGCCCTCGACGCGCTCGAGGAGGACACCGTGCTCACCGACGCGCTGGGCAAGGACCTCGTCGACCACTTCCTCGTCATCAAGCGGGCGGAATGGGACCGCTTCGCCGCCGCCGTCACCGACTGGGAACTGCGCGAGTACCTGCCTTTCCACTGACTTCGATCCTGGGTCCCCCGTCTCGTCGCTGCGCTCCTCGTTGTCCCCCAGGCAACCCGCGCGTGGCAGGCTCACCGGGGAACCCGTACCGAGCCACAACCCATCCTGGGTCCCCCGTCTCGTCGCTGCGCTCCTCGTGCCCCCACAGGCAACCCGCGCGTGGCAACCGACCGGGGCCGGGAACCCGAATCCGTACGTCGCACGTGGAGGAACGTCGTGAGTGAGCACCGGATCGAGGTCGCGGGCGTCGAGGTGGCGACGCAGCACTACATCGGCGGGCGCCGGGTCGGCAGCGCGTCCACCTTCGAGGTGCGCTCGCCGCTGGACTGGGACTGGAAGCTCGCCGACGTCGCCCGCGGGGACGCGTCCACCGCGCGCGATGCCGTCACCGCAGCGGAGGAAGCCTTCCCCGCGTGGGCCGCGCTGAGCGCCAAGGAACGGGCCGAGCACCTGCACCGCCTGGCCGACGTCATCGACGCCAACGTCGAACGCGTCGCACAGGTGGAGACCGTCGACATGGCGATGCGGTTGCAGAGCCTGCGCGAACGGCTGGTGCACCGCGGCGCGGAGAACTTCCGCAACTACGCCGACCTCGCGGCCGGCTACGAGGAGCGGGTCTGGTCGTCCAAGGGCACGGAGAACCGCGTCATCCGCATGCCGGCCGGCCCGGCCGTGATCATCACGCCGTGGAACGCGCCGTGGATGCTCTCGACCTGGAAGATGGCCCCGGCGCTCGCGGCCGGCAACCCCGTGGTGCTGAAGCCGGCCGAGTGGTCACCGCTGTCGGCCTCGATCCTCGCCGACCTCGCCGACGAGGCCGGCATGCCGCCGGGTGTGCTGAACGTCGTGCAGGGCATCGGCGAGGAGGTCGGGGCCGCGCTGGTGGCCGACCCGCGGGTGCGGCGCATCTCGTTCACCGGTTCGCCGGAGGCCGCCCGCCACATCGGGCGGGCCGCCGCGGAGAACATCGTGCCGTTCACCGCCGAGCTCGGTGGCAAGGGACCGCTGCTGGTCTTCGAGGACGCCGACCTCGACGCGGCCGCGAAGAAGGCCGCCTGGCAGTACGACGACTCCGGCCAGGTCTGCCTCGCCGGCACCCGACTGCTGGTACAGGACTCGATCCGTGAGGCGTTCCTGGAGCGGTTCCACGCCTACGTGGACACGCACGTGCTCGGTGACAGCCGCGCCGACGACACCACCATCACGCCGATGATCCACCCCGACCACCTCGCGCGGGTCGACGGCTTCGTGCAGCGGGCCCGGGACAACGGTGACCGCGTCGTCCGCGGCGGCCGGGTCCGTCCCGACGGCGGCCTGTTCTACGAGCCCACGCTGGTCGAGCCCGCGTCCAACGACAGCGAGATCGTCCAGCGCGAGGTGTTCGGCCCCGTGCTGACCTTCCAGACCTTCGCCGACGAGGACGAGGGCGTGCGGCTGGCCAACTCCACCGACTACGGGCTGTCCGGCATCGTCTACACCGGCTCGCGCGAGCGTGCGGAGCGCGTGGGCCGCGCCGTCCGGGCCGGCACCGTGTGGGTCAACACCTTCCTCGTCCGCGACCTCACCGCCCCGTTCGGCGGGTGCCGGATCTCCGGCATCGGTCGCGAGGGCGGTCACTTCGCGCTCGAGTTCCACGCCGACCTGAAGACCCTGCAGATCCTCGACGGCTCGACGGGCTAGTCGCCGGTCGCCGCGTCCGAGGTGCCCCCCATGGGCCGTTCCCGCGGTGCGCCACGGCCCGGCATCCGGTGCAGGCCCCAGAACGCGCCGTACCAGCGACCATCGGGGTCCTCGCGGTCGATGAACTCCTCGACGACCTGCGTGATCCGGGCGTTGAACTCGGCCAACGAGGCGTCGTCGAGGTAGAGGTCGAACCGCGCGCCGCCGGCCAGCGCGTCCGGGCCGGCGGCGTACAGCTCCTCGCGGAAGGCCTCCAGCCCGGCGTCGTACCAGCCGGGCTCGTCGACGGCCGTGTGGGGGAACGACAGCCGCCAGGACTTGCCCGTCGACAGGTACGGCTTCTCCAGCGCCCCCTTCGCGCCCTTGCGCACCTGCTGGGCCGCCAGGAACCCGGTGTCGACCAGCACCCGGACGTGGTGCAGGACCGTGCCCGGATCCTTGCCGAGCTCGTCGGCCAACTCGCGGTTGGTGCGCGGCTGTCGGTTGCACAACCGCAGGATCCGCAGGCGCAGCGGATTGGCCAGGGCCCGTACCTCGTCGGGCGTCGCTTCGCGTCGCTCCATGCGCCCAGGCTAGCCATGCGGTGGGGAAGCGCACATCGATGGAGAAATGCCCATCGATGTGCCAGACTCCACGGCGGCCAACCATGGTGGTTGGCTGCGGAGGCGGAGCGGGCGCGTGTCGGACACCAGCCGGACCTCCTCGGACGCGCCGGCGGCACCGCCGGCCGACCGGCGTCTCGGGCGCGACTACGTCAAGTTGTGGACCGCGTCGACGGTCTCCAACCTCGGCGACGGCATCGACAACGCCGCGCTGCCACTGCTCGCCGAGGCCCTCACGCGCGACCCGTTGCTGTTCGCGGGCGTTGCGACGGCCAACCGCCTGCCGTGGCTGATGTTCAGCCTCCACGCCGGGGCGATCGCCGACCGGGTCGACCGGCGCAAGCTGATGGTGGTCTCCAACGCGGTCCGCTTCCTGCTCATGGGCGCGTTGGGCGTCGCGGTCCTGACCGGCACGGCCTCGATCTGGCTGCTGTACGTGGTCGCGCTCGGGCTCGGGACCTTCGAGGTGCTGTTCGACAACGCGGCGCAGGCACTGATGCCGGCGGTCGTTCCCCGTGAGCACCTCGAGAAGGCGAACGGGCGCCTGTTCGCCGGCGAGATCGTCACCAACCAGTTCGCCGGACCGCCGCTGGGCGCGTTTCTGTTCGGTGTCGCGGCGGCGCTGCCGATCCTCCTGGACGCCGGGACCTTCCTGGTCTCCGCCGCGCTGATCGCGGCCATGACCGGCGACTTCCGCCGTCGGCGCACGGTCGCGCGCGGTGCCACCGAGGCCGCCGAGGCCGCCGAGGTGGCCGAACCGACCTGGGCCGCGGATGGCGAGGCCGTCACGAGCCCGACCGAACTGGCACCGGGGGCGGATCCGACCGCAGCCGTCCCCGGTACCGGTGACCGTCTCACGTCCGTCCCCGCGCCGGACGCCACGTCCGCGCCGAAGATGCGCCACGAGATCGCCGAGGGTCTGCGGTGGCTGTGGCGCCATCGACTGCTGCGCACGCTCGCGATCCTGCTCGCGGCCATGAACGGCACGGCCGCGTTCGGCATGGCCATCCTGGCACTGTTCGCCGTCGGCGAGGAGTCGGTCCTCGGCCTCAGCGCCTTCGGCTGGGGACTGCTGCTGACCGCCGGCGCGGCCGGGTCCTTCCTCGGCAGCCTCGTCGCCGAGCGTGTCGTCGCCCGCTTCGGGCGCGCCCGGACGTTGTGGGCCACGCTCGTGTCCGCGATCCTCGTGCCGGCCGCGATCGGCGTCGCCGACACGGTCTGGCTGGTGGTGGCCGCCCAGGCGTTGTTCGGCCTCACGGCCGTGCTCTGGAACGTCATCACGGTGTCGCTCCGGCAGTCGATCATCCCCGACGAGCTGCTCGGGCGCGTCAACAGCGTCTACCGCTTCCTCGGCTGGGGGGCGATCCCGGTGGGGTCCATGCTCGGCGGGGCCATCGCCAGCGGGTTCGGCCTGCGGGCACCGTGGTTCGCCGCGGCCGGCGTCATGGTGGTGGCGCTGGTCGCCGCCGTCGGCGTGATCGACGACCGCACCATCGACGAGGCCCGTGCCGCCGGCGAGTGACGTGCCGCCGGCGGGTGACGTGCCGCCGGCGAGTGACGTGCGCGGCGCCGCCCGTCAGTAGCGCCTGGGCACGAAGCGCTGCTGTTCCATCGGGGGTCGGTCGGCGTGGCTGGCGGGCGGCCGCAGCGGCAGGTCGACCTGCTCGCCGGTCACGTCCTCGTACGGGATCTGCTCCAGCAGGTGCGCGATGCAGTTCAGCCGCGCGTTGCGCTTGATCTCGCCGTCGACGACCCACCACGGCGAGGCGTCGGTGTCGGTGTGCGCGAACATGTCGTCCTTCGCGCGCGAGTAGTCCTCCCAGCGCTCCCACGACGCGACGTCCATGGGGGAGAGCTTCCAGCGCTTCACGGGGTCCTCGGCCCGGGCGCGGAAGCGGCGCTCCTGCTCCTCGTCGCTGACGGAGAACCAGTACTTGATGAGCTGGATACCGGCCCGCTGCAGCATCTGCTCGAACTGCGGCGCGGTGCGGAAGAACTCGGCGACCTCTTCCTCGGTCGCGAACCCCATCACCCGCTCGACCCCGGCGCGGTTGTACCAGGAGCGGTCGAACAGGGTGATCTCGCCGGCGGCCGGCAGTTGCTCGACGTAGCGCTGGAAGTACCACTGGGTGCGTTCGCGGTCGCTGGGCACACCCAGCGCGACGGTGCGCACGATGCGGGGGTTGGTCTTGGCGGCGATGCGCTCGATGGCGCCACCCTTGCCGGCGGCGTCGCGGCCCTCGAACAGCACGACGACCCGGTGGCCGGTCTCCCGCACCCACTGCTGGAGCTTGACCAGCTCGACCTGCAGCCGCGCCAGTTCCCGCTCGTAGTGCTTCTTGCGCACGCGTCCGCGCTCGTCGTACGCGTCAGATCCCAGCCGCCGTTCCCCGTTGGTCATCGCCGTCCGCCTCCCGTCGGTCGGGTGACGCTAACGCGACCAGCAGGTCGGCGACGCCGTGCGGTCGGCCATGGTGGGTGCCGTGGGCCGCGCCGGGCAGCTCGACCAGGCGGGCGTCGGGGGTGATGGCGGCCAGTTCCTCGACCCAGCGCCGGCCGACCATCGGGTCGCGCTCGCCGCGGACGATCAGGACCGGGTGGCGCACCAGCGGCAGGCGTCGGTCCAACCGGTGGCGCAGCGCTGCTCGCACGTACGTGATCGCGGCCAGGCGGTTGGTGAGCAGGCCGTCGGTGACGGCGGTGGCGACCAGCGAGGGGCGCTCACGGGTCGCGTCGAGCAGCAGCCGCCCGGCCTGCCGGAAGAACCCGTGCCGGTGGCGGTCCACCGTCGGGCCGATCAGCGCGACGTGCCCGACCAGCTCGGGATGGCGGATGGCGAGGTCGGTGACGACCTGGCAGCCCATCGAGTTGCCGACCACCGTGGTCGGGTGCCGGCCGGTCGTGCGCAGCCAGTCGGCGAGCACGTCGGCCAGCCCGGCGACGTCGGTCGGCACCTCGGTCGGCGGGCTGTGACCGATACCGGGCAGCTCCAACGCGACGGCGGGCAGACGGCCGTCGAGGGCGTTCAGGAGTGGTCGGAAGTACCTCGAGGTGGTGCCCGAGCCGTGCACGAGCACCAGCGGTCGGACGCCGGGCCGGGCCGCGTCCGCGGTCTCGCGACTGTGCAGCACCCGCCGGGGACCGCCTCGCGAGGCGTCGACGACGGTCCAGCGGCGGATCAGTGCGATGGTCAGCCCTTCCGTGGGGCGCGGATACCCCGGAACTCCCAGTCTCCCCCGAGCGCGGTCGAGCGCACCTCCTCGGACTCGGTCGGTTGGGCGCCCACCTCGTCGCGGATGGCCGTCGGGCCGGTGACGATGCGGTTGCGCAGCGTGCCCAGGCCCTCGACCTCGACCTCGACGACGTCGCCCGGCTGCACCGGTCGGGAGTTGGCGGGCGTTCCCGACAGCACGACGTCGCCGGGCTCGAGGGTGATGGTGCGGGCCAGATCGGCCACGAGGTAGGCCATGTCCCACTCCATCTCCGCGGTGTTGCCGTCCTGCTTGACCTCGCCGTTGACGAGGGTGCGGATGCGCATCCCGTCGCGCGGGTCCCAGGCGTCGGCGCTCACCATCCCCGGCCCCAGCGGACACAGCGTGTCGGAGCCCTTCACACGCAGCATCGAGCCGGCGTCGGTGTCGCGGAAGTCGTGCAGGCCGTAGTCGTTGGCCACCGTGTAGCCGGCGATGTGGTCCCAGGCCTGCGCCTGGGTGACGTTGCGGGTGTGCCGGCCGATGACGATGCCGATCTCGCCCTCGTAGTTGAGCCACTGGCAGCGCTCGGGACGCACCACGTCACCCTCGTGGCCGTTGAGCGCGGACACCGGCTTGTGGAAGTAGGTGGGCGCCGGCGGCAGGGTCGTGCCGAACTCCTCGACGCGTGAGCGGTAGTTGAGGTGCACGCACAGGATCTTGGACGGCAGGACCGGGGGCAGGTGCACGGCTTGCGCGACCGGGACGCGACGGCCGTCGCCGGCGACCAACTCGTCGCCCTCGCGCACCACCGTCGTGGCCGCGCCCGCCAGCAGGATCCGCCGTGTCTCCATGTTCCTCGCCACTCCCGTCGCTCGTGTCGTTCGGCTCCGAACGGTAGTCGGCCGTCGGGGGGTCGCGCCCGACCGCGCGTTCGTCTATCGTTCGGGACCGAACGGTTGGCTCGGGCACGCGTGCCCTCGGCCGGCCGGAACCGCACGCGGGTGAGGGAGCACACGTGGCCGAGTTGCAGGGATTCGTCTTTCCGCGCACGGCGACCGGGCGGTCGTCGATCCTGCCGGCGCCGCCCTGGCACTACAGCGGCGACCTGCTGACGATCGAGTACCGCACCGATCCGGAGCGGGTGATCGAACTGCTGCCCGACCCGATCGAACCCGCCGACGACCCCGGCGCGGTCGCGCTGGTGTGGGCGGACTGGCAGTCGTGCTCCGACACCTTCGACGAGCTGCTCGACCCGGTCCGGGCGCAGTACAAGGAGGTGTTCTTCGTCGTCCGCGGTCGCTACCAGGGCGAGCACGTCTCGCGCTGCGTCTACATCTGGGTCGACAAGGACTACGCGCTCGTGCGCGGGCACTACCAGGGCTATCCGAAGAAGCTCGGGTCCATCCACCTCACGCGGCCGGTCGCCTACGGCAAGGCCGGCCCCCGGCTGGAACCAGGCGGCCGCTTCGGCGCCACCCTGGCCGCCTACGACCGCCGGCTGGCCGAGGCGCGCTTCACCATCACCGGTACCGCGGACCAGGGCGGCTTCGTGAACAGCCACGCGATGCTGCACACCCGGTTCCTGCCGGCCATCGAGGGCGCGCAGGCACCGCCGTCGTTGCACGAACTGGTCACGATGAAGACCGTGGACGTCGACGCCGGACCGGTGTACGTGGGCGACGCGGACCTGACGCTGTTCGATGTGCCCGGCGAGGAGTTCGGGCGGCTCGCGCCGCGCGAGATGATCGGTGCGTACTACCGGCAGGTCGGGGCGACGTTCGTCGGCGGGACCACGGTCCACTCCTACGACGACTGAACACCCGACGAGCCGGCCAGGACGAGCCGGCCAGGACGAGCCGGCCACGACGAGCCGCTGACAGCGACCCAGCGACACGACCAGAGCAAGCCGCGGCGCCGGCAGGCCGGCGACCGTCACCGAGCAGGGAGGAGCAAGCCATGGGTGAGATCGTCGGAGCGGGCCTGATCTCGCACGCGCCCACCATCATGTTCGACGAGCCGACGCGCCGCGAACTCAACGAGGGCCAGGAGATCTCCCTCGTCCCCGGGCTCGTGCGGCTGCGCAAGGAGATCCTGGACGAGCTGCAGCCCGACACCATCGTGATCCTCGACACCCACTGGTTCACGACCGTCGAGCACGTCGTGTCGGCACACGAGCACCGTGAGGGCAAGATGACCTCGTCGGAGCTGCCGCGGGGCATGAAGCAGGTGCCCTACGACTACGACGGCGACCGGGAACTGGCGCTGCTCATCGAGAAGCACGGCAACGCGCTCGGGACGCCGACCACCGCAATAGACGACCCGTACCTGCCCGTCTACTACGCCACCGTCAACCTGGTCCACTACCTGCACCAGGGCGAGAAGGTCGTGTCGATCTCGATCGTGCAGACCGGCGACGACGACGACTTCCTCACCTTGGGCCGGGCCATCGGCGAGGCCGTCGCCGCCAGCGACCGACGCGCGGTCGTGCTCGCCAGCGGCGGGATGAGCCACACCTTCCACCGGCTCAAGAACCTGCCCGAGCACGAGGCCAGCGACCCCGCCCACATCATCACCCCGGAGGCGCGCGCGGCGGACGAGGAGCGGATCGCCTGGATGGAGGCCGGTGACCACGCGCGGATCATCGACGAGATGGACGCCTACCACCCCCACAACCCCGAGGGCGGCTTCGGTCACTACCTGGCGATGGCGGCGGCGATCGGCGGACGCGACTGCCGGGCGCCGGGCCGCAAGCTGTCCGACTACGAGAACGCCACCGGCACCGGCCAGGTCCACGTCTGGTTCGACCGCCCGGAAGGCGGCTGGACGGCCTGACCACCCCGCCACCGCGCGTGTGCCACCTGGCGGGTGCGTGCGCGCGGACGCTGGCCACCTGCACGAAGCCAAGCGCCCACCGGTGCGCTTGGCTTCGTCATCGGGCGAGCGACACGACGCCGACCGGCCACGGGCGGGCGGCCCCTGGAGAGCAGCATGGACTCGCATCTCGCGGACGTCTGGTTCGAGCTGACCGACCTGCAGGTCGTCAGCGGGTCGGGCGCGACGATCACCACCGCCGACGGCGTCGACTACCTCGACCTCACCTCCGGGATCGGCGTGGTCAACACCGGCCACTGCCACCCGGCCGTCGTCGAGGCGGTGCGCGAGCAGGCCGGCCGGTTCCTGCACGCGCAGGTCAACTGCTACCGCCACGACAAGCTCGAGCCGCTGGCCGCCCGGCTCGCCGAGGTGACCCCGACCGGCATCGAGCGCTTCTTCCTCGCCAACTCGGGCGCCGAGGCGACCGAGGCGGCGGTGAAGCTCGCCAAGCAGGCCACCGGCAAGCCCAACGTGATCGTCTTCCAGGGCAGCTTCCACGGCCGCTCGCACCTGACGATGGCGATGACCACGTCCAAGGCGGTGTACCGGGCCGGCCACGCACCGCTGCCCTCGGGCGTGCTGGTGGCGCCGTTCCCGTACACGTTCGTGACCGGCGAGGACGAGGACGCGTCGGTCGCCCGCTGCCTGCGCGAGTTCGACCTGCTGCTGAAGACCCAGACGGCGCCCTCGGAGGTCGCCGCGGTCGTCATCGAGCCCGTGCTCGGCGAGGGCGGCTACGTCCCGGCGCCGCGGGCGTTCCTCGAGGGCCTGGCCGAGCGCTGCCGGCAGCACGGGTTGCTGTTCGTCGCCGACGAGGTCCAGACCGGCTTCGGCCGCACCGGCGCGTTGTTCGCCATCGAGCACACCGACGTCCAGCCCGACGTGCTGATCATGGCCAAGGGGATCGCCTCCGGCTTCCCGCTCTCGGCGATCGGCGCGTCGGCCGAGACGATGGCGGGCTGGCCCGTCGGCTCGCACGGCGGCACCTACGGCGGCAACCCGATGGGCTGCGCCGCGGCGCTGGCCACCATCGACGTGCTGAGCGCACCCGGCTTCCTCGACGCCGTCCAGGTCCGGGGTCGGCAGTTCCTCGACGGCCTCGAGGAGTTGCGGGCCCGGCACCCGGCGATCGCGGAGAACCGCGGCGTCGGACTGATGCTGGCGACCGAGATCGTCGACCACGCCGGACGGCCCGATCCGGTGCGGACCGCTGCCCTGTTGTCGCACCTGCTGCGCCGGGAACGCGTGGTCGTCATGAGTTGTGGGCCGTTCGGGTCCACCGTGCGGTGGATCCCACCCCTGATCGTCGGCGAGGATCAGGTCGCCGACGCGATCGCCGCGTTCGATCGCGCGCTCACGGCCACCGAGGACGTGGAGGACGTCGCATGAGCCAGACCCCGGTCCGCATCGACGGCGAGTCCGTCACCACGGATGAGTCGATGGAGATCTACGCCCCCTACGACGGCAAGCTCGTCGGCGAGGTGCCCGCCTGCGGCGCCGAGCACGTCGACCGCGCCGTCGCCGCCGCCACCCGGGCCCTGCGCGAGGAGCGGCTGCCGGCATGGCGCCGTGCGGAGATCCTCGACCGCGCGGCGGAACAGCTCGCCGACGACGAGGTCGCCGAGGACTTCGCGCGCACCATCGCCCTGGAGGCGGCCAAGCCGATCAACACCGCCCGCGTCGAGGTGTCGCGGGCCGTGTCGACCTTCCGGTTCTCCGCCGCCGTGTGCCGCACCGTCGCCGGCGAGGTCCTGAACCTCGACGCCTCGCAGGCCGGGGAGGGCCGGCTGGGGTTCGGGCTGCGGATGCCGATCGGCGTCGTCGGCGCGATCACGCCGTTCAACTTCCCGCTCAACCTCGTCGCCCACAAGCTCGCGCCCGCCATCGCCGCCGGCTGCCCGGTCGTGCTCAAGCCCGCCCACCAGACACCGCTCACCGGCATCAAGCTCGCCGAACTGCTGATCGACCGCTGCGGGCTGCCCGCGTCGTGGCTGCACGTCGTGACCGGACACGGCTCGGAGGTCGGCGCCGCGCTGGTCGACCACGACGACGTGGCCATGATCACCTTCACCGGCTCCCCGCCGGTCGGCTGGGGCATCCGCGCGTCCGCGCCGCGCAAGAAGGTGTCGCTGGAGCTCGGCAACAACTCGCCGGTCATCATCCAGCCCGATGGCGACTGGCAGGGCGCGGCGAAGAAGATCGCGGCCGCCGGCAACAGCCACGCCGGGCAGTCGTGCATCTCGGTGCAGCGGGTGTTCGTGCACCGTGACGTCGCCGACGACTTCACCGCCGCGCTGGTGGAGGCGGTCGAGGCGCTCGTGGTCGGTGACCCGCTCGACGACGCGACCCAGGTCTCCACGCTGATCGACGAGGAGAACCGCGACCGCGTCGCCGGCTGGATCGACGAGGCCGTCGCCGCCGGTGCGACCGTGGCCACCGGCGGCAAGGTCGACGACGCCGGCGTGCTGCAGCCCACCGTGCTCACCGACGTCAGCGGCGACATGAAGGTCTGCGCCGAGGAGGTCTTCGGGCCGGTGGTCGGCGTCGCGACCTACGACGACGTCGAGGAGGCGTTGCGAGCGGCCAACGACACCAAGTACGGCCTGCACGCCGGCATCTTCACGCAGGACCTCGCGGTCGCCAGGCGCGCCATCGAGGAACTCGACTTCGGCGGCGTGGTCGTCAACGACGTGCCGACCTGGCGTGCCGACCAGATGCCCTACGGCGGCCTGCGCGACTCGGGGAACACCCGCGAGGGTCCGCTCTACAGCGTCCTGGAGATGACCGAGCTGCGGTCGGCCGTGTTCTCCTGAACCTGTCACCGCCCGGGTGGCCGGTCGCGTCCAGGCGAGAGCGTGCACCGGTCGCCCGGCGCACGGGGGTCAGGGGAGCTGCCCGCACCAGGCCAGGGCGCGGCGGACGATGCGGCCGTGCCCCTCGGACATCTCCTCGGCGATGTGCGGGCTGACGGCCTCGCGCGGCGAGAGCCAGGCGAGGTCCAGCGCGTCCTGCGGCGGCCGGCACTCGCCGTCGCAGGGCACGACGTAGCCCAGCGCCACGGCGTGCTGGCGCGGGTCGTGGAACCCGCGGCCCTCCTCGGGGAAGTACTCCGCGACGGTGAAGGGCGCGATCCCGGGCGGCAGCTGCGGTGCCGCCTCGGCGCCGAGATCCTTGGTCAGGTGGCGCCAGAGCGCGTCGCGCAACGTCTCGCCGTACATGACGCGGCCCGACACCACCGCGCGCGAGACGCTGGCGTCGGGCTGTGCTCGGAGGAGCAGCCCGACCTTCTCCACGCGGCCGAGGTGGTCGACGCGGACCGGGACAGCCTCGACGTACACCATCGGTACCTGGCGTCGGACCTCGTGCAGGGCGTCCTCGTCGAGCCAGGACGGGTGGGTCTCCGTGAGGTCGGACGTCGACATGGTTCGCGGCTCCGGGGGTCGGTGGCGCGCAGTGTTCCACCCGCGACGCTCTCACGTGTCGAAGCTGCGGCCGGCGAACGGCGACGATGGTGCATCCGACTGCACGAAGCGGACCGGTCGGACAGCGCCCGGCCGTCGGCACCGCCACGGCAGCGCGGACGTGTGTCCCGGGCGACCGGGGTCCGCCCGGACGTGGCGGCTCGGCGGCATCCCCACGGGCCGCGTCACGGTGGCGCTCGTGCCCTGCGGGCCCTGTCGACGAGGGGCCCCCGCGACCGGAGGAAGACACACCGTGAAACCGTTCCACCGATCCGGGCAGCGCGCCCTGGCCGCATCCGCAGCCGTCGCGCTCGCCCTCGCCGCCTGCAACCAGGAAGGCGACCAGCCCGAGGAGTCGCCCGAGCAGACGCAGACGGACCCGGGTACGGAGGCGGAGACCGACGACGAGGTCGCGCTGCCCACCGGGGTCTTCGGCGAGCAGTGTCAGGAGATCCTCGCCGCCGCCGACCTCGAGAACGGGGCCACGACCGAGCCCGGCACCGTCGGTGACGACGACGCCGGGACGGACGCGGGTACCGACACCGAGGCGGGCACCGACACCGGCACGGAGACCGACACGGACGCGGACGCCGGTACCGACACCGGCGCGGACGCCGGTACCGACACCGACGCGGACGCCGGCACCGACACCGACGCGGACGCCGGCACCGACACCGACACCGACGCGGACGCCGGCACGGACGACGCCGGCACGGACGACGCCGGCACCGAGGGCGACACCGGTGACCTCGACGCCGAGGCCGACACCGAGTCCGACGACCCCGGCGGCACGGCCGGTGACGAGGACGCCACCGCCGACACCGACGACACGACCGGCGCGGACACCGACCCCGGCACCACCGGTGAGTTCGGCGAGCAGCAACTGCGCGAGATGCCGCTGGTCGAGGTCGTCCAGGCCCTGCCGGCACTCTCCCAGCTGGCCGGGATGCTGCAGACGTCCGACCTGCTCACGCAGCTCGAGGGTGGCCAGGTGACGCTCTTCGCGCCCACCGACGAGGCCTTCCAGGGCTTCGACTCGCCGGGCGTCGCCACCGACGAGGGCGACACCGGTGCAGCCGACGACACGGGTGCGACCGACGACACCGGTGCGACCGACGACGCGGCCGGCGACACCGGTGCGACCGACGACACCGGCGCGACCGACGACGCGGCCGGCGACACCGGTGCGACCGACGACACCGGCGCGACCGACGACGCGGCCGATGACGCGGGTGCGACCGACGACACCGGCGCGGCCGACGACACCGGTGCCGCCGGCGACGCCGGCGTGGCCACCGACCCGGGTGCCGAGGCCGGGGACACGGAGAGCGTGCTCGCCTACCACGTGCACCCCGACGGTGCCCTGATGGCCCAGGACCTGGTCGACCAGGGCTCGGTGTCCACGCTGCTCGGCGCCACGGGCGCGACCGGCGACGCCACGACGGACGACGCCACGACGGACGACGCGACCGACGAGACCGGTGCGACGGATGACACGGGCGCTGCCGACGACGCGACCGACGACACGGGTGCGACGGATGACACGGGCGCTGCCGACGACGCGACCGACGACACGGGTGCGACCGACGACACGGGTGCGACCGACGACACGGGTGCGACCGACGACACCGGCGCGACCGACGACACCGCGACCGGTGGCGAGGAACTGACCGTCACCGCGACCGACGACACCGTCACGATCGAGGGCGCGCAGAACAGCGCCACCGTCGTCTGCGCCAACATCGAGACGGCCGACGGCGTCATCCACGTGATCGACGAGGTGCTGCTGCCCGACACCCAGAACGGTGCCGCGCAGCAGGACGACACGACCGAGGGTGCGACCGGCGGCGAGACCGACGCCGGCGCAGACGACACGGGCACGGACCTCGAGGACGAGGCCGACACCGGCACCACCGCCGACCCGGGCACGGACACCGGCGTCGACGGGCAGACCGAGGGCGACACGGACGGTGGCGCGACTGGCTGACCGACCGTTCCCCCGCGCGCGGGACGAGGAGGGTGACCTCCTCGTCCCGCTCGCCGTGTCCGGGGCCCTGCTGACGTGGTCGGTCGGGACCAACCTCGGGCTCGGTGACGAGGGGTACCTCGAGCGCAACGTCGCCCTCGCCGTCGGGTTGTGGTGGTTGGCACGGCGACTGGGGTACGACGCAGCCGAACTCGGCCTCGGCCGTGCGAGCCTGCGGCGAGGCACCGTCGTCGGTGCCCTCGCGTTCGCGGCCGTCGCCGTCGCGGTGGCGCTGGGCGTGGCGCTGCGCGACCGGCTCCCGATCGTGGACGCGCTGCTGGCGGACCAGCGCGCCGACCTCGCTCCATCGGAGCTGGTCCACCAGGTGCTGCTTCGCATTCCCGTCGGCACGGCGGCGTTCGAGGAGTTCGCCTTCCGCGGTTTCCTGCTGGCCGTGCTGCTCCGCCACCTCGACACCCGCACCGCCTGGCTGTGGGCGGCGGCCGTGTTCGGACTGTGGCACGTCCCACCGACGATCGTGACGCTGCGCATGAACGGCGTGGCTCCGGCCAGTGGGGAGGGGCTGGTGGCCGTCGCCGGCGCCGTGGCCGTGACGGCCGTGGCCGGGCTCGGCTTCACGTGGCTCCGCCGGCACGGTGGGCACCTCGTCGCGCCCGTGCTCGCGCACTGGGCGACCAACGCGACCGGGCTGCTGGCTGCCGCTGCGGCCCGTTCGGGCTGACCTGCCCCGGGTTCCCACCTCGGCCACCGACGATCGGCCATCTCGGGGGACCGGAGTCCCGGGTCGGTCGGCAACCCTGCCGCGGTCCGTGACCGTCCCTCTCCGCACGAAGGTCCATCGTGGATCCGGTTCTGCTGCTCGCCGTCGTGGTGATCGCCGTCGTCGTGCTCATCGGCGTGCTCGTGAGCGCGCAGCGTCGACGCGACGCCGCGCTGGAGCCCGTGGCGCTCGGTCCCAGCTGGACCCCGCCCGGCGTGGACCCGGACGACGACGCGCCCGACACCGCGTACCCGGACGTGGATCCCGAGGACCAGGCCAGCTTCATCGCCGAGCGCACCGGTGCCCCGCGCAAGGTCATCGACGAGGTCGTCAACGCCTGGCACGAGTACCTGTCCGTGATCGGCCTGGCCAGCCTCCCGGCGACGCACCGCTATCGCATCTACGACCCGTACAACCCGCCGGTCGCGCGACGTGGCCACGACGGCACCCCGGTCGCGGACCCGGACCGTGTCGCTCGCGACATCGGCATGCGCACCGGCATCCCGGAGCGCGACGCCGCTGACGTGCTCGCCGCCGAGCTCGCCTACCTGGAGCGCGTCGACCGCGCCTGACCCCGACAGCCTCGGGGGAGCGGCAGCTGCCGTGCGTCACACCGTCGGGACGGCCAGCCGGGCTAGCGGGCCAGGACGTCAGTGACCCGCGTCAGTACAGGAACATCGGCTTGTCGACGACCGTGCGGACCTTGGGTTTGTAGGCGTCGGCGTCGTACAGGGCGGCGACGTCCACGCGCTTCACCCCCCGGTCGATGACGTCCAGCGGCACGTCGCCGTAGGTGCCGGCCTGCAGCCCCACCAGCCGGCCCTTCTCGTCGTCCAGGGTGAGGTCGGCCGCCATGACGGCGTAGTTGGTGGCGACCATGAGGTCGAGGGAGTCCGGCCGCCCGGAGCGCATCAGATGGCCGAGGCTCTGCACGATCACGTCCTGGCCGGTCAGGTGCGTGATGAAGGCGCCGGTCGCCGAACCGATGCTCTCGCGCGGGATCAGCGGGTCCTGCACGTCGTCGAGCTCGCCGGTCATGCGCGCCCCCTCGGACACGGTGACCATCGCGTAGCGGCTCGGGTTGCGTCGCCGGTCCTCGACCAGCAGCGCGGCCAGCCGCTCCGGGTCGAAGGGCACCTCGCAGATCAGCGCGCGGTCGACGCTGGACAGGTAGGCCGACACCAGCGACGTCTCGCCCGAGTGACGGCCGAACAGCTCCACGACGGCGATGCGCTCGTGGGAGCCGGTCGACGTTCGCAGCTGGTGGATGAACTCCACGCTGCGGGTGACGGCGGTGGAGAAGCCGAGGCAGTAGTCGGTGCCGTGGACGTCGTTGTCCATCGTCTTGGGGACGCCGATGACCGGTACGCCCTCGTGGTGCAGCCGGAGCGCGTAGGTCAGGGTGTCGTGCCCGCCGATCGCGACGATGGCGTCGAGCCGCAGGGCGTCGATGACCGACAGGACGTGCGTGGTGACGTCGTAGGGACCGTCGCCGAGCTGACGGTGCGCCAGGAACCGCGGCAGTTCGTGCGGCTGTGCGCGCGACGGATCGACCCGCGAGGTGTGCAGCACCGTGCCGCCGGAGCGGTCGATGGTGCGCACCCGCTCGGCGTCCAGGGCGTACAGCGAGCGCTCGGCCGAGCCCTCGGGATCCTCCGGCTGGTACTCGACCAGGCCGGCCCACCCCCGCCGGATGCCGACCACCTCGTGGCCGTCGTTGGAGACACGCTCCACGAACGCCTTGATGCAGCGGTTGACGCCGGGCACGTCGCCACCGCCGGTCAGGATCCCGATCCGCACCGGTTCTGCTCCTCCGACGGGCGCAGCATGCCATCCCGCGACCCACGTGCCCGGAACCGCGCGTTCCCGGACGGGCCGGCGGCGGCCCCGCTCGCGTCAGGTCGCCGGCGTGGCCCTCTGGTAGGCCTCCGACAGGAACACGTAGCCGGCGACGTTGGGCCGCGGGACCTCGGGAACCTGCCGTTCCACGATCTTGGCCGGGACTCCCATGGCGATGGTCCGGGCCGGCACCTGGGTGCCCTCGGTCACGACCGCGCCGGCGGCGACGACGGCACCCTCGCCGATCACGGCGCCGTTCATGACCACCGCTCCCATGCCGATCAGGGCGTCGTCGCCGACGGTGCAGCCGTGCAGGATCACCCGGTGACCGACCGTGACGCGATCCCCGATGGTCACGGGAAAGCTCGGGTCGGCGTGCACGACCGTGAGGTCCTGCAGGTTGCTCTCCGTGCCGATGGAGACGGTCGCCAGTTCGGAGCGCACCACCGTGCCGAACCAGATCGACGCCTTCGGCCCCACCAGCACGTCACCCGCGACGGTCGCCGTCGAGGCGACGAACGCCTCGGGGTCGATCCGCGGCGTGTGGCCGTTCACGGTCAGCACGTTCGCCATGTGTCGCTCCTCGCCGTCGTCGGTGCGGTAGGCCAGGACCCTAGGCGGGCTTGCCCATCCGCCAGTTGGCGCGGCCGGTGTCGTCCAGGCCGACGAACCGGACGTCGATGCGTGACCCCAGCCGCCAGCGGCCCGTGGTGGTCGTCACCCCGTGCTCGTCGACGTCGAGGCGGCCGCGCTCGCGCGGCGGCAGGTCCAGGGCCCGCTCGGCGGTGACGAACCCCGTGACGCCCAGGCGTGGGAGCCGGATCCGCAGGCCGTTGACGGTCAGGCCCGTGACGACGGCCGGTTCCGGACCGTCCAGGAACCCGCGGTCGAGCAGCCGCGACCAAAGATCGCCGCGTTCGCGGGCCTGCAGGAAGTTGATCGCGCCGGCCCGCGCGTCGAGCCAGCCGGCCAGCCCGCGCAGGTCGTCCACCGACAGCGGCGGTGTCTCGCCGGCCAGCGCCGCACGGATCTGGCGGTGGACGGTCAGGTCCGCGTAGCGCCGGATCGGCGAGGTGAAGTGGCAGTAGGCCGCCGCCGCGAGACCGCGGTGGGCGGACGGGTCGGGCTCGTAGCTCGCCCGGGCGGTCGAGGAAGTGGCGGCCGCCACCAGCAGGTCGCAGTCCTCCGTGCGGCCCTCGGCGGCCAGCCGGTCGACCTCGGCCAGCACCTGGCCGACGACCTGGTCGGCGTCGCCGGCCGCGGCGTCGAGGGCCGGGATGGTCGCGCCGGCGAGTTCCGCTGCGGCGCGCAGGCGCTCGAGCCGTTCGGGGTCGACCCCTTCGTGGGCGCGGTACAGCGCCGGCACGCCCGCGGCCACGAGCCAGCCGGCCACGCTCTCGTTGGCCGCCACCATCAGCCGCTCGACGAGCCGGTACGCGTCCGCGTGCGGCTCGGCCTCGACGGTCGTGAGCCTGCCGTCGACGACGGCCGGTGCCACCTCGGCGGCCGCGAACAGGTCCTCGAAGGTCGTGCGGGCGTCGCGCTCGGCACCCAGACGCCGCGCGGCCTCCACGACCGCGTCCAGCACGCCGCCGACCTCCGCAGCCGGGTCGCCGGACAGGCGCTGGACGGGCCGCTGGTCGCCGCGCAGCCAGGCCTCGGTCGCCGCGTAGCTGAGCTTGGCGCGCGAGCGGATGGCCGCGACCTCGAGGTGCGGCTCGCCGAGCCGCCCCTCGCGGTCCACGGCGAACCGGATCGACAGGGCCTGCCGCTCCACGTCCGGTAGCAGCGACAAGGCGTCCTCGGACAGCGCCGGGTCGAGCATGGGCGCGTTGGCGCCCGAGGCGAGGTAGGCGCTGGAGGCGACGGTGCGGGCGTAGAGGTCGGCGGGCGAGCCGAGGCCGACCGTGCCCGCGGCGTCGGCGATGTGGACGGCCACCTCGACGGGGCCCTCACCGCCGTCCCAGTGCGCGGCGATGGCGTCGTCGAGGTCGCGGGCGTCGGCGTCGTCGATCGTCACGCACGTCTCACCGGTCCGGTCGACGACCGTCAGCGCCGCGCCCGGGATCGCTCCCTCGACCGAGAGGCCGTCGGCCCCACCACGACCACCGCCCGCCAGTTGGCCGACCACCCGGGTGTGGGTCGTGTTGGCCTGCACCGGGTCCAGGCCGGCGGCCTGCGGTCCACCCACGACGAGGGAGGGGGCGGCGCGACCGAGGGCGACCACCACGGCCGCGGCACGGATCGCCTGCGGCGAGCCGACCACGTGGGGGCCGGCGACCAGCGCCTTGCCGACGGGCGCGCCCTCGTCGTCGTCGACGGCCAGCACGACGATCTGCCGACCGACCTGTGCCTGCAGCCGCGGCGCCAGCGACGGGTCCAGACGGATCCAGCCGCTTCCGATCGCCGGGTCCGGTTCGAGCACGAGCCGTCCCGGGCCCTGCTGCACGCGGCCGACGAGCATCCGGCGGGCGCGCTCGACCAGCGTCATCGATTCGACGCTCGCGCCCTTGTCGTCGAAGGTCACGGTCGCGTCGACGAGGTCGTCCGCCAGGAACCCGGATGCCACCGGTGGCGGCACGAAGGCGGAATCGACGGTGCGTGCGGCGCCGTCCGGGTCGTGCCCGGTGACCTCGACCGGGGTGGCGCCGTCGGTCGCGACGGGGGTGAGGAAGCCGAAGCCTCGCGGGTGGGGGCGGTAACGGGCGCGGACCTGCACGGCGGACGGGACCTTCGTTCTCGGGGGTGGAGGCGGCGCGGCAGTGTGGCACCTAGCGGGGCCCCGGCGGCAACCCGCCCGGGTCGACGTCCTGGACCCGCGCGGTGACCTCGTCGAGCGGCCCGCGGTGGGTACCCGGCCAGTAGACGCGCTCGCAGTCGCGACAGCGCGTGAACGACTCCTGGCCCGCCCGCACCAACGGTGGCAGCGCGTCGAGCACCTCGGCCTTGTCGACCGCGACCAGGCGGCCGTTGCAGCGCACACACCGGGTCCCGGGCCGCATGCGCGGGGCCAGCGCGTAGCGCTCGGCGACCTCCAGCAGTTGCACCTCGGGGTCGTCGGCCCGTGGGCAGTAGCCGTGCACGACGTCGCGGCGCATCAGCAGGCCACGGTCGCGGCTGAGCAGGATCCGCTCGCTGGTCACGGCCACCTCGGCCAGCCGTGCGTCGTCGACGTCACGGTCCCACCACGTGTCGAACCCGAGCCAGCGCAGCCGCCGCGCGAGCGTGCCGAGGTGCACGTCCAGGGCGAACCGCCGCGGCTCGGGCGGCGGCGGGAACAGGTCGAGGCCCGGCGGCGGCGTGGCGCGCGTGAAGGGGGGATAGGCCGCGATCCGTTCACCGCCGGCGACGAGGTGGTCGAACCCGACCGCCGTGCCGTCCACCACCAGCAGCCCGAGCTCCACGTGCGGGACGCCGATCGACTCCACGACGTCCTTGACCGAGCGGGGGCTGCCGACCGGGACGCGGAGCTCGGGCTGGCCGGCCAGCACGGCGAGGCCGGCGTAGCACCGGACCTCGACGTGCCGGACCTCCACGACGCGTCAGTTCTCGTACACGCCGACGACGCGGTTCTGCTCGATGATCGCGTCGGCGTAGGTGTCGAGGAACTCGCGCCGGCTCGGGCTGCCCTCGACCGGGCGCGACAGCGCGTACACCCAGAAGTAGTAGTGGTGCGGACCGTGGCCGGGTGGTGGCTGCGGCCCGCCGTAGCCGGCCTCGCCGAAGTCGTTGGTGCCGGCGCGGTACTGCTCGTCGGCGCCCGGTGCCACCTCGGTCGTGTCGGCGGGCAAGCCGTAGAGCAGCCAGTGCGTGAACCCATCGGGCAGCGGCGCGTCGGGGTCGTGGCAGACCACGGCCAGTTCGACGGCGTCCGACGGCACGCCGGAGATGCGCAGGGTCGGCTGCTCGTTGCCCTTGTCGTTGGCATGGCGGTCCTCGAGCCGGCCGAGCGGCTCGAACTCGGGACTCGAGATGGCCAGGTCCTGGATGTTGAGACCCATGGGTCCTCCGGGATCGGGGCGGTCAGGTTCGTCCGCAACGCTAGGCGGGCCGATCCGCGGCAGGCCCGCCCTTCAGCCGTGTCCGGAGGGCCGGCCCGCGCCGGCAGCAGCAGGGAGGACTTCGTCCGTTTGACGGCCAGAAGTCGCGCGTGATTGGTTTCCTGCATGGACGAAGTCGTGGAGCCGTGCCCAACACCCGTACCTCACCGTCGTCGCCACCTGGGGCGGCGCGTGAACCGCGACCGACTGGCGGTCGGGGTCGATCTCGGTGGCACCAGCCTGCGTGTCGGCCTGGTCCCGGGGGACGGCCGTCTGCTGGCGCGTGACAAGGTCCCGACGCCACCCGAGGGTGCCGACGCGGTCCTCGAGCGCATCGCCGGCCTGGTCCGGGACGTCGCGGACGAACGCTGGGGCGAGGTGGCCGCCGTCGGGGTCGGGATCCCGGCCGCCGTGGCGCCGGACACCGGTGCGGCCGCGCTCGTGCCCAACGTGCCGGGGCTCGAGGGCCGTCGGGTCGCCGAGGCCTTGGCGTCACGGTTGCGACGGCCGGTGCACGCGGACAACGACGTGGCCCTGGCCGTGGTCGGCGAGCGCTGGTGCGGTGCCGCGGTCGGGCACGACGACGTCGTGCTGCTCTCGCTCGGGACGGGCGCGGGAGCCGGGATCGTCAGCGGCGGTCGCCTGGTCACCGGACATCGAGGCGCGGCGGGCGAGATCGCCGACCTGCCGCTGCCCGGCCCGGTCGCGCAGCGCGACGGCACCTGGTTCGAAGCCGCCGTCGGCACCCCCGCGTTGCGCCGGCGTGCCGCGGAAGCCGGGCCCTGGGACGGTGCCCCGGCGCTGCTCGACGCCGTGGGTCGGGGCGACGCCGCGGCCGCACGGGTGCTGGACGCCTGGGCGGGCGACGTCGCGCTGGCCGCGATGACGCTGGTCGCGGTGCTCGACCCGTCCCTGCTCGTGCTCGGCGGCGGCATCGGTCGTCGCCCCGAGGTCGTGGAGGCCGTGACCGGCGCGCTCGGCCGGCTGACGTCACGCGCCCCCGAGGTCGTGGCGGGCACGCTGGGGGACTGGGCCGGGGTGGTCGGCGCGGCCTCGCAGGCCGTACCCTCTGCGTCGGCCGCCGGGGACGCCGCCGGCCGACAGGAGCACGTGTGAGCACCCAGGCCGGCCCTGCCGGGCGCGCCGCCAGCCAGGACACCGGTCGACCGCAGCCCGCTCAGCGGTCGACGGCCGAGCGCATCGCCCGGGCCGTGCTCCGCGTGGAGAACGCCGAGCCCCGGGCGCTCATGCCCATGAAGGGCTCGCTCGTCATCTCCGCCGTCCGCTGCGTCATCACCTACGCCATCATCCCCGCGATGGCGCCGATCATCAGCGGCATCGGGGTGCTGGCCACGCCGCTGTCGCTGCTGTTGTCGGCGGTCGCCGCCGTGATGGCCGTCGTCAGCCTGCGCCGCGTCTGGCTCGCCGACTGGAGCGGGCGCTGGGGCTACACCGTGTTCGCCGTGATCGTGCTCGTGCTGCTGGCCGTCGTGATGGCCTTCGACGTGCAGCGGCTGCTGGCCGCCTGAGCCCCCGTCGCGGCCGGTCCGCCCGTTCAGGCCTCGGCGCCGGTGCGCGTCCAGGCCGCGAGCGGCCAGTCGAGCTGGTCGAGCAGGACCTCGAGCCGCTCGACGGCCCGCACCGCGGTCGCGCGCCGGTCCTCGCTGGGCACCAGCTCGCTGCGCAGCCCGGTGGAGCTGGAGCTGCGGGTGCGCTGCCACACGCCGTCGAGCTTGGCGCCGTCCAGCGCCTTGCGGGCCTTGCGCGTCGAGCCACGCACCTCCAGCACGACCACGTCGCGGCCGCGGTCGTCCGTGCCGGGTGCGACGCGTAGCTGGGCCGTGAGGTCGCTGGCCAGCATCCGGGCCAGGCCGTTGGCCTTCGACCCCGGCGCCCGGCTGGTCGCCGTCAGCGGTCGGACACACCCGCTGCCCCCGTGGGCGAGCCACACCGCCACCTCGTCGCGCCCCAGCCGTCGCTCGCCGTCACCGGGGTCGGCGTCCCAGTCGATCGTCGCGAGGTCGGCATGAACCGGGTCGGCGTAGCCGGCGTGCGGCCGCGAGGGCCGGCCGGGCACGATGGCCGGCGGCACCTCGCCGCCCTCGTCGTTGAGCCGTTCGTAGGCCCGCTGGAGCCGGTGGAACGTCGCTGGATCGCCACCACGGTCGGGATGGTGTTCCCGGACCAGCCGCCGGTAGGCCTTCTTGATCGCCTCGCCGTCGGCCGTGCCGGGCAGCTGCAGGGTGCGCAGCGCCTCGGAGCGGGTCGGGCGATCCACGGGGAGCATCCTCGGCGACGGTGACGATCGGGCGGCGAGCAAGCGTACGACTAGCGTGGCCGACCGGTTCGACCCGGGAGCGCTGGATGGACGAGGGCAGGGCGGCGACGGCATCCGAGCCGGCGGTGGTCGCCCGGCGACTGTGGAGCCGGCTGGAGGTGGTCCACACCGTGGCGTACTTCTCGCCGATCGTGGCCGACGCACAGGCCCGGGTCGGGCTGGACGCGGGGCTGATGTCCTATACGGCGGCGCGGATCGGGCCGCTGGGCGCCGTCGGGCCGGAGACCGCCGCGGCCGTCTTCTACGGGTTCTCGCCGACCGCGCTGGCCGCGGTGCTGCCGGCAGCCTGGGAGTGGGCCACGCCGACCGAGGTCGTGGCCGCTACCCGCGACGCCGTGGGCCGCACGCTGGCGCCGTTCTGCGACGGCATCGAGGAGGACGTGTCGCGGGCGGCCGAGCTCGCGCGCGAGGTGGCGGACCTGCATTCCCTCGCGGGCCGGCCGATGGGTGCCGCCCGTCGCGCCGTGCCGTGGCCCGATGAGCCCCACCTGGTGCTGTGGGAGGCGGCCACCCGGGTCCGCGAGACCCGCGGCGACGGGCACGTCGCCTGCCTCGTGGCGGCCGACGTCGGCGGGATCGAGTCGCACCTGCTGGCGCGGGGTGACAGCCCGCGGCTGCGGCAGATCCTGTCGCCACGGCGCGGATGGAGCGACCCGGAGTGGGACGCCGCCGTCCGGCGCCTGGTCGAGCGGGGCTGGCTGGACGGCGAAGCTCGACCGACGCCGGCCGGCACGGAGGTGCACCGCCACGTCGAGGCGCGCACCGACGTGGTCGCGGCCGCGCCGTGGGTCGCGTTCGGCGACGCCAAGACGGCCCGCCTGGAGGCGTCGCTGGAGCCGCTGGTCGGGCGGCTGGTCGACAGCGGCCTGCTCCCCGGGGTGGTGACACGCCTGATCACGGGCTGACGCGGCCTTCCTCCACGCCAGCCGGACCGCCCAGCGGGGCGAGGACCGCCGCCGCGCACGGGCCGAGCCGGTCGATGGCGTAGCCGCCCTCCTGCAGCACGACCAGCGGGCGGCCGAGCGCGGCCAGGGCCTGGCCGATGCGGGGGTAGGCCGCGGCCGTGAGCGCGAGCGAGCCGATCGGGTCCTCGACGGTGGTGTCCAGACCCAGCGACACGACCACCGTCGCGGGGTCGAACGCTTCGACGGCCTCCAGTGCGACGCGCAACGCGTCGAGGTAGGCGTCGTCGGCGGTGTCGCGCCCGAGCGGCAGGTTCAGAATCGTGCCGCGCCCGGGACCCTCGCCGCGTTCCTCGGCGAAGCCGGTGAAGAACGGGTAGAGGTGGTCCGGATGGCCGTGCAGCGAGACGTACTGGACCGCGGGATCACGCCAGAAGACGTCCTGCGTCCCGTTGCCGTGGTGCACGTCGAGGTCCAGGACGCTGACCCGGCCGCCGGCGGTCAGCCAGCGGGCCGCCACCGCCGCGTGGTTGAACAGGCAGAACCCGCCGAAGTAGTCGGCGCCGGCGTGGTGGCCAGGCGGCCGGGTGAGCCCGTAGACCGCGGGTGCGCCGTCGGCCACGAGGCCGGCCGCGGTCATGGCCACGTCGACGGCGGCCCGAGCCGCGGCGTACGAGCCCTCCACCAGCGGGGTGGCGGTGTCGAAGCACCACCAGCCGAGCTCGGCGAACGGCGACGACGAGCGGCGCCCGCCGCCGCCGACCCGTGGGTGGCGGAACGTGTCGGCGATCATCACCTCGGGCCCGCCGGCGGCCCGCCAGGCCGCGTAGCCGTCGCGCAGGAAGGCGACCATGTCGGCGTCGTGGACGGCGAGCAGGGCGCCCTCGTCCGCGGCCTTCGCCGGGGTCAGCGGGTGACCGGCGGCCTCCAGCGTCGCCCGGATCGCGTCCAGGCGGGCCGGCCGCTCCCACACCGGGGACACGGCCTGCCCGGCGTTGAGTTCGAACGGCGGGTCGTGACGCCGGTGGGTGTCGTCGTCGACGACGGGGACCGGCCCGGGCGCGCTCACGTGGTGGGAGGCCGGGAACCGAACAGGTTGCCGTCGGTGTCGTCCGCCAACGTCGAGGTGCCCGGGGTCGTGCCGGGACCCGCCGTCGGCGGCCCCGACGGGGCCGGAGGCGGCAGCGGCCCGTCGCCGCCCGCCGTCGGCGCCGGTGGAGGACCCCAGATGTCGGGTTCCTGGGCGCGGTTGCGTAGCTGGGTCCACACCGCGAAGCCGGCGGACGCCAGCAGGGCCAGGATGGCGAGCGTGCGCCCCGCGCGGCCCTTCTTCCCCGGCGTCTCCACGACGGTGGGGCGGATGGGCGGCGACACCTCGGCGATCGCCGCGGGCAGGTGCCGGGCGATCGCACGGGCGACCTTGTCGGCCTCTTCCTCGACCTTCTTCTTGTCCTTGCGCTTCTGCTGCACGGTCGCGGCCGCACCGACCAGGCCGACCACGCCCAGCACGGCACCACCGACGGCGCGGGCCTGACCGACCAGGGTGTCACGGGGCGGGATGCGGGCCTCCAGGGCGGCCAAGTCCCGGTCGAGGGCCGACCGCAGGTCGCGCACCTGCCGCAGCGCCTGGTCGGCGTCCTCGGCCGGCGGCAGCTGGGAACGCTCGTTGGTCTGCTCGGCCCGTTCCTTTGCGGCCTCGAACTGGCGCTGCGCCTTGGCCACGCCGTCCTGGGCCTGCTGCTTGATCCGCTGGGTCGCGTCGCCGGCGCTCACGGCTGCACCCGCTGCTTGGCCCATTCCACGGTTTCCTCCACCGACGCCTTGGTGCGCTCCGGGGTGTTGGACGGCTTCTGCAGCTTGCGCTTGCCGATCAGACCCAGGATCGCTGCGATCAGGATGTAGACGAACGTCACGATCAGCCAGGCCGCCCACGGCGGTAGGACCTCCTCGAGCGCCTTGGCGCCGGTCACGCCGACGAAGCCGAGGATGAACAGACCCAGCACCGCCGCGCCGAGGAACATCGCGACGGCGGTGACGCGGGCGACCAGGATCTCCGTGAGCTCGAGCTTCGCGAGCTCGATCTCCTTGCGGACGAGTGCCTGGCCGTTGGCGGTCAGCGACCGCATGATCTCCGAGGTCGGGCGTGGGTCGCCGTCCGCGGGCGTGCTGGCCGGCGGGGGGCTGGTACCCGCGGCGTGGTCGGTGGACACCCTGGGCTCTCCTCGTGCGGTGTCGTCGAACCCTAGGTCAGTTCGACCGCTGGGGGGACGAGCGTCACCCCGTGCACTCGGTCGGGGAAGTGACCTCCGCCCCGGCCGGCCGAGGTCCGGACGTTGGCACCCGGGGGTGGGGACTGCCAGCGCCGCTACCCTGCGAGGGTGGCCGCGACGACGTTGACGATCGATGGAGGTGGGGCGTTGAACGACCAGCGCGGCGAACCTCTGCGCGTCCAGGTCGAGGTGCCGGGCCGGCTGGCTCCCGAGCCGGCCGCCGAGCCGGCACCGCCACTCGACGAGCGCAAGCTGGCGATCCTGCGTGCGATCGTGACGGAGTACGTGTCCAGCGGCGAGCCCGTCGGCTCCAAGCGGGTCGTCGAGTCGGCGCAGCTGTCGGTGTCGGCCGCGACCGTCCGCAACGAGATGGCCGCGCTGGAGGAGCTGGGCTACATCCGCCAGCCCCACACGTCGGCCGGCCGGGTGCCGACGGACCGTGGTTACCGCCGGTTCGTGGACGACCTCGCCGACCGCGCCGACCTCGACGTGCAGCGCCGGGAACTGATCGGCGAGCTGCTCGGGTCGGCCCGTGACGTCGAGGACCTGCTGGCACGGACCACCTCGGTGCTCTCGCAGCTGACCCGGCTCGTGTCGCTGGTCATCGCCCCGGCGATCGAGTCGTCGCGTCTCAAGCTCGTGGAACTCGTCGCGCTCGGCCCCACGTCGGCGCTGCTGCTGCTGGTGGCCGACACCGGTCGGGTGGAGAAGCGGTCCGTGGAGCTGCCGCACGGCACCACCGAGACCGAGCTCGACCGGGTCCGGGTCGTGCTCGGCGAGCACGTGCGCGGCCGCCGGCTGGGCGACGTCCACGGCTCGTTGACGGCCATCGTCGACGACGCGCCCGCGGACCTGCGCGACATCCTGCAGGCGGTGGCGGACGCGACGGCGGACGACCTGCGCGACGACACCGTCCACCACGTCTTCGTCGGCGGGCAGGCGTCTCTGGCGGGCGAGCAGGCGTTCGAACGCGACCAGCTGTCGCGGGTCTTGCAACTGCTCGAGGAACGCGCCACCCTGGCGCGGCTGCTGTCGCAGAGCACCGCCGACGACGAGCCGACGGTCCGCATCGGCGGCGAGAACGAGGTCGAGGACCTGCGCGCGACCTCGCTGGTGGCCCAGCGCTACCGGCTGGTGACCGCCGGCTCGCTGGGCGTCCTCGGCCCGACCCGCATGGACTACGCGGCCGTGCTCGCCACCGTCCGCGCCGTCGCGGACCAGCTGCAGGCCTCGCTGACCGACCTGTCGCGATGAGCCACCCGGTGACCGGCCGGCACCGCCCCCGCATCCGACTTCCCTGACGAGACGAGTCCCAGAGCCGTGCCCGACCTCTACGAGCTGCTCGGTGTGCCGCGCGACGCCTCCGCCGAGGACATCAAGCGCGCCTACCGCCGCCAGGCGCGTCAGCACCATCCCGACGCCGGCGGCGACGAAGACACCTTCAAGCAGATCACCCACGCCTACCAGGTCCTGTCCGACCCGCAGAAGCGGGCCCGCTACGACCGGTTCGGTGACGACGGCACGCCCCAGTCGCGCGGCGCCGGTCAGGACCCGTTCGGGTTCGGTGCCGGCGGGTTCGGCGGCATCGGCGACGTCATCGACGCCTTCTTCGGCTCCGCGTTCGGCGGCGCCACCGGCGCCACCGGCGGCAGCGGCCGCGGCCGCACGACGCCCGGCCGTGACGTGCTGGTCGGCGTGGAGCTGGAGCTCGAGGACGTCGTCACGGGCGTGCGCCGCGAGGTCGAGGTCGAGGTCGCCACGCCGTGCGACCTGTGCGGCGGCTCCGGGTCCGCCAGCGGCCGCCCGCCGAGCGCCTGTGCGACCTGCGGCGGCAGCGGGCAGGTCCAGCGGGTGGTGCGCACCGCCTTCGGGCAGCTGGCGACCGCGGCGCCCTGCACCAGCTGCGAGGGGACCGGACGCAAGGTCGCCGATCCCTGCACCGGTTGCGGCGGCGAGGGCCGGCGCGTCCAGCGCCGCACGCTGGGCATCGACGTGCCCGCCGGCGTGGAGGAGGGCGACCGCCTGCGCGTGCCGGGTGCCGGCGAGGCCGGCCGCCACGGCGCGCCACCCGGTGACCTGTACGTCGAGGTGCACCTGGCCCCGCACGAGTGGTTCGAGCGCGACGGTCGCGACCTGGTGGCCGAGATCACGGTGCCGGTCACCCAGGCCGCCCTCGGCGGCAGCGTGACCGTGCCCACGGTCGACGGCGCCGAGGTCGAGGTCGAGGTCCCGGCGGGCACCCAGAACGGCGAGGAACTGCTGATCCGCCGCGCGGGCCTGCCCAACACCGCCAACGGCCGGCGCGGTGACCTGCGTCTGGTCGTGCGCGTCGAGGTCCCGATGGGTCTGAGCACCGAACAGCGCGACCTGCTGGCGAGACTCGCAGAACTGCGCGACGAACCGCTGGCCGCGGACGGCCGCGGCCTGTTCACCCGCCTGCGTGACGCCTTCCAACGCTGACGACGTGGCATGAGCCTGACGCCCTACGTGCACGTCGACGCGTCGCTGGCCGGGGCGCCCGCCGGGCACGAGGTGGTGCTGGACGAGGTCGCACGTCGCCACCTCGCGACCGTGCTACGGCTGTCACCCGGCGCGGCGTGCCACCTCGCCGACGGGGCCGGTTCCCACGCTCCTGCCGTGCTCACGGCATCGGGGGCCCGGCTGGCGGAGACGGCCGTCACCCAGCCGACGCCCGCGCCCCGGCTGGTCGTTGCCCAGGCCCTGGCGAAGGGCCGCAAGTTCGACGACGTGGTCCGGCTGGGCACGGAGCTCGGGGCGGACGGGTTCCTACCCGTGGTCGCCGCCCGCAGCGTCGTACGGATCGACGGCAAGACCGACCGGGTGGTCGCACGCTGGCTCGCGGTCGCCCGCGCCGCCGCCGAGCAGTCGCGGCGGCCGTTCCGGCCCGACGTCGCGGCGCCCGTGCGGCCCGCCGACCTCGCCGCACGCGCCGGCACGACCCTTCTGGTGGCCCACCCCGGCGGATCGCCGCTGCACCGCCGCCTCGAAGCGATCGGTGACGAAGCCGAGCTGGTGCTGGCCGTCGGGCCGGAGGGCGGCTGGACCGACGAGGAGGTCGAGGGCCTGTGTGCCGCCGGCGCCATACCGGTAGGACTCGGACCTGCCGTCCTGCGCACCGAGCACGCCGCCGCCGCCGGCCTCGCCGTCCTCGGCGCGCTGACCGGCCGTTGGGACAGCTGACTTCGCCCGTTCGCACTCCGCCGGGCAGCCGCCCGGTTGCTAGCTTCGTGGTCGGGTCACCACAGGCGGTGAGGAATGGGCTCGACGGTGGACACGCCGACCCTGGACGATCCCTACGCGTTGGCGCTCGGCGAGCGCCTGCGTCGTGTGCGGCAGCAGCAGCGGCTGTCCCTCCACGACGTCGAGGCGCGCAGCGCGGGCGAGCTCAAGGCCAGCGTCCTCGGCGCGTACGAACGGGGCGAGCGGGCGGTGTCGATCAGCCGCCTGCACCTGATGGCGCAGTTCTTCCGGGTCCCCGTCAGCGAACTGCTGCCGGAGCCGCGCGGCGGGGCGGGCGCGTCGGCCGCCGATGCGGACAACGACGGAATCTCGCTCGACCTGGTCGCCCTCGACCAGATCCGCGACGACGAGCCCGCGCTGGCCCGCTACATCGATGCGATCAAGGCCCGACGCGGCGACTACAACGGCCAGGTCCTCACGATCCGGGGTGGGGATCTCGAACTCCTGGCGGCCGTGCTGGGGGCGAGTGCCGACGAGCTGCGGACGCGGCTGACCACCGCCGGGCTCGTGCGCTGAGGGGTACGCTGCAGGGCCGCCATCCGCGTCCGGCGACCCCGATCCAGGAGCCAGAGAGTCTCCGTGAGTAGCACATCGTCGCCGCTCGGCGACCCCCGCACGGCGCCCCTGCCGGCGGACACCGTGAAGGTCCTCGTCCCCGGCGAGCACTCGATGGTCTCCCTCCTCGGGACCAACGACGAACTGCTGAAGCTGATCGAGAACGCGTTCACCGCCGACATCCACGTCCGTGGCAACGAGATCACCATCGCCACCGCCGATCCGGCGGAGACGGCGCGGGTCGCGCGGCTGTTCGAGGAGCTCGTGCTGCTGCTCGGCCGTGGCCAGCTGCTCGACAAGGCCCTCGTGCGCCAGACCATCCGCATGATCCGTGCCGACGAGGACGAGCGCCCCTCCGACGTGCTGTCCGAGGCGCTGATCACCCACCGCGGCCGCACCATCCGGCCGAAGACGCTGGGCCAGAAGCGCTACCTCGACGCCATCAAGGCCAACACCGTCACCTTCGGGATCGGACCGGCCGGGACGGGCAAGACCTACCTCGCGATGGGCGCTGCCGTGCAGGCGCTGCGGGCCAAGCAGGTCAACCGGCTGATCCTCACGCGCCCGGCGGTGGAGGCGGGGGAGCGGCTGGGGTTCCTGCCCGGCACGCTGCACGAGAAGATCGACCCGTACCTCAAGCCGCTGTGGGACGCCCTCCACGACATGATGGAGGCCGAGGAACTGATCGCCCACGTCGACCGCGGCACCATCGAGGTCGCGCCGCTGGCCTACATGCGTGGCCGCACCCTGAACGACGCGTTCATCGTGCTCGACGAGGCGCAGAACACGACCGCCGAGCAGATGAAGATGTTCCTCACGCGCATCGGCTTCAACTCGAAGGCGGTCGTGACCGGCGACGTCAGCCAGGTCGATCTGCCCTCGGGCCGCAAGTCCGGCCTGCGCATCGTCGGCGACATCCTCGAGGGCATCGAGGGTGTCGCCTTCTCCCGCCTCGGCTCCGGTGACGTGGTCCGCCACCACATCGTGCAGCGCATCGTGGAGGCGTACGCGGAATGGGACAAGGCGCAGGAGGAGGCGGCCGACCGCGACGGTGCCACAGGTCGGGAGTCGTAGGGGTGGCCGTCTTCCTCGCCGACGAACAGGACGTCGCCGTCGACACCGACGACCTCGTCGCCCTGGCCCGCCACGTGCTGCGTGCCCAGCGCGTCCCCGAGGACATGGAGCTGTCGCTGCTGCTGGTGGACGCCACCACGATCGCCGGTCTCAACGCCCAGCACATGGGCAAGGCCGGCCCGACCGACGTGCTCGCCTTCCCGATCGACGAACCCGGCGAGACGCCACCGGACGCCCCGGCCGTCCTCGGCGACGTCGTGCTGTGCCCGGCGGTCGCCTACGAGCAGGCCGGACAGTTCGACCGCACCCCCGACGACGAGCTGCGCCTGTTGACCGTGCACGGGATCCTCCACCTGCTCGGCATGGACCACGCCGAGCCGGAGGAGGAACGGGCGATGTTCGGGCTGACCGACGAGCTGCTGGCCTCCTACGCCCGTGGCGCGGCGGCTGGACCCAGCTGATGGCCGAACCCGGCAGCGAACCCGTGCGCCCCCGGCGCGCACCGCGCTCGGGGGCGCGCCCGTGAACGTCGCGCTGACGCCCCTGCTGGTCGCCGGCGGCCTGCTGCTGGTCGTCACCGCCCTGCTGGCCGCGATGGAGACGGTCATCGACCGGGTCAACGTCGTGCGGGCCCTGCGCCTGGACGAGGAGGAGCGCCGCGGGGCGCCGGCGCTGCTGTGGCTGACCGAGCACCGCGCCACGAGCCTCAACGTGCTTCTCGCCCTCGGCCTCACGATCCGCCTCACCCTGGGCGCCGTCGCGGCCCTGATCGGCTGGCGCCTCGACGCCGGTCCGGGAGCCCTGCTGTCGGTCGTCCTGGCGATCGCCGTCGCGCTCGTCGCCGGCGAGGTCGTGCCGCGCACGATCGTCCTGCGGCACCTGGAGGCCAGCGGGCTGCGGCTGGCCCCGCTCGCCAAGGGCCTGGTCCGTGGGCTCGATCCCGTCGCCCGCGGGGCCGTGACGCTGGGCCGGGCACTGGTCCCGCGCCGCCACGAGGTGTCCGGGCCGTACGCCACCGACGACGAGCTGCGGCAGCTGGACGCCGACGGGGACGACCAGGACGAGGAGCTCGAGCCCGAGGAGCGGGCGATGATCCGCTCCATCTTCGAGCTCGCCGACACGATCGTGCGCGAGATCATGGTCCCGCGACCGGACATGGTGACGGTGCCGGAGGACGCGCCGTTGCGCGACGTCGTCCAGGTCGTGCTCGAGCGCGGCTACTCGCGCGTGCCGGTCCACGACCCCGACGACGTGGACACGATCGTCGGGGTGGTCTACGCCAAGGACCTGCTGCGTCGCGTCGCGACCGAGCAGCGTCGTGAACGGTGGGGCGACCTCGTGCGCCGGCCGACGTTCGTGCCGGAGACCAAGCGCTGCGACGAGCTGCTGCGCGAGCTGCAGGAAGCCACCGTCCACCTCGCGATCGTGGTCGACGAGTACGGCGAGATCGTCGGGCTCGTCACCATCGAGGACATCCTCGAGGAGATCGTCGGCGAGATCGTCGACGAACACGACCACGAGGAACCGCTGGTCGAGCTGCTCGACGACGACGTGATGCGTATCGACGCCCGGTTGGGGGTCGACGACCTCAACGAGCTGCTGGACGCGACCCTGCCCGAGGAGGGCTGGGACACGGTCGGCGGGCTGGTCTTCGGCACGCTCGGCCGCGTGCCGGTCGAGGGCGAGCGGCTCGAGCTCGAAGGCCTGTGCATCACGGTCGAGCGCGTCCAGGGCCGGCGTGTGGGCAAGGTCCTCGTGAGTCGCCGCAACGGCAACGACGGCCGGGCCGGCGACTCGGGGCCGGCGTGACGCCGTACGCTGCCAGCCCGCCCCCACCCGCCGGTCCGGCGGCGGGCACGCGCCGGAGGAACCCCACATGAAGGCCGATCCACGCCCGCGCGGCGCCACCTACGACGAGGCCGACCTGCTGCGACGGGCCCGCGCCGTCCGCTCCCGCGCGTATGCCCCGTACTCCCACTTCCGGGTCGGCGCCGTCATCGTCACCGACGACGGGCAGGTCTTCGAGGGCGTCAACGTGGAGAACGCCTCCTACCGGATGACCACCTGCGCCGAACAGACCGCCATCGCGACCATGGTCACCGCCGGCGTCCTCCGTCCGATCGTCGCCGTCGCCGTCGTGGGCGACGGCGAGGACCCGTGCACCCCATGCGGCGCGTGCCGGCAGACCATCTTCGAGTTCGGCCCGCAGGCGACCGTCTACTCGTCGGGGGACGGCGGCCGTCCGCTCGTCACCCACATCACCGAGCTGTTGCCGCACGGCTTCGGCCCCAAGCGCCTCGCCCAGGGCCAGTCGTGACCGACGCCCCACGACCGGGAGCCCGCCATGGAGGGCCGTGAGCTGGACCTCGCCGCGATCCTGGCGGGCGCCGACGAGCCGACGCCCGAGGGGCACCGGTCGGGGCTGCTGGCGCTGGTCGGGCGGCCCAACGTCGGCAAGTCGACGCTGCTCAACCAGATGGTCGGCGAGAAGGTCGCGATCGTCACGCCCGTGCCAGGTACGACCCGCAATGCCATCCGCGGCGTCGTCACCCGCGAGGATGCGCAACTGGTCTTCCTCGACACGCCCGGGCTGGCCAAGCCGCGCACCCTGCTGACCCGACGTCTCAACGAACTGGTGCGCGACACCTGGGCCGGCGTGGACGCGATCTGTTTCCTGGTCGACGTCGCCGCGGGCATCGGCAAGGGTGACGAGTACCTGGCGAGCGAGCTGGCCGGGATCCGCACTCCCATCGTGGCCGTCGCCAACAAGGTCGACCTGGTCAAGGACAAGAACGCGCTGCTGCCCCGCCTCGAGCGGCTGCAACACCTGCTGGGCGAGGGGCGCGAGTTCGCCGACCTCGTGCCCGTGTCGGCCCAGAACGGCCAGAACGTCGACCGGCTCCTCGACGTGCTGGTGTCGCACCTGCCGGAGGGGCCGCGGCTGTTCGGCAGCGGCCAGGTCTCCGACCAGCCCGAGGCACAGCTCGCGGCCGAGATCCTGCGCGAGAAGCTCATCGCCGGCCTCCAGCACGAACTGCCCCACTCGGTGGCCGTCACGGTCGACGAGATCCGCCCCTCCGAGGAGCGCGACGACCTGCTCGAGGTCGACGCCGTCGTCCACGTCGAGCGCGACAGCCAGAAGGGCATCATCATCGGTAAGCGCGGCGCGAACCTCAAGGCGGCCGCCACCGAGGCGCGCAAGGAGCTCGAGGTGCTGCTCGGGGCAAAGGTGTTCCTGACAACGCATGTCACGGTCGCCAAGGAGTGGCAGCGCGACCCCAAACAGCTCGGCCGTCTCGGCTACTGACCCGCCGCACCGGAGGCCGCGTGCCCGCACCGCTGGACGACCTCGTGCTGCTGGACTACCGGCGGCGCGTGGCCGGCCTGTACGCGGGCCTGCGCGCCCGCGGCATCGACGAGGACGGCTGGCGCTGGTGGCGGGCGCAGCGCGACGAGCTCTTCGCGTCCCATCCGGCCAGTCCCGTACCGGCCGACCGGCGCGCGGGTTTCGACGGGCTCGCCTACCACCCTTACGACCCGCGCCTGCACCTCGGCGAGATCGCGCTCGAACCGGCCGAACCCGCCGTGCTCGAGGTGGCCCACAGCGCCGTGGGCACCACGCCGGCGCGCCGCTTCGCGGTCCTGCCGCTGCACCTCGACGGCCACGTGCACCGGGTGTCGGTGTACTGGCTGGACGTCTACGGCGGCGGGGTGTTCGTCCCGCTGCGGGACGCGACCAACGGCACCACCAGCTACGGCGGTGGGCGCTACCTGCTGGACACCGTGAAGTCGGCCGACCTCGGCGGGGACGTCGACCGGCTGGTGGTGGACCTCAACTTCCTGTACCACCCCTCCTGTGTGCACGACCCGCGGTGGTCGTGCCCGCTCGCGCCGGCCGATGAGCGGCTGCCCGTGCCGGTCGCGGCGGGTGAGCGCCTGTCGGTAGCGTGAGCACCATGGACGGGCCCGTGGTGCTGCAGACCGGGCCGGAGACCTTCCAGGTACTGCTCGGAGGCGGTCGCCGGCTCGATGCCGTGCTGGCCCACCACACCCGTCGCGGACTCGGCCTGCACGGCGTGCCCCCCGTCCAGGTCGCGACCGAGATCGTGCGTTTCCTGCTCGAGCGCGACGGGCTCCCGGAGCCGGGGGAGCGGCCCGTCGTGCTGGCGGCCGCGGCCGGCCGCTACCCGGAGTTCGTCGAGGAGGTCCGGGGCCGTCTGGGCTGACGATGCCGGGCACCACGATGGTCGTTCGTTATCTTCGGTCGCGCGTCCAAGGCGACGAGCGCAAGGAGGAGCGGGCATGCCCAAGGCGGTCTGGAACGGCGTCGTGATCGCGCAGTCCGACCGGACCATCATGATCGAGGGAAACCACTACTTCCCGCCCGGCAGCGTCGACCGGTCCCTGCTCCGCGAGGCGGACAAGACGACCCGCTGCCCGTGGAAGGGCAAGGCGTCCTACTTCGACCTGGTCGTCGAGGGTCGGGTCAACTCCGCCGCCGCCTGGACCTACCCCGACCCACGGTCGAAGGTGGCCCACATCAAGGACCACATCGCCTTCTGGGGTGGCGTGCAGGTGGGCTGACCGGGCGGACCGGCCGGGTGTCGGCGCCGGTTCGTCGGCGGATTCGTCGGCCGGTTCGTACGACGTCTATCGAACGGATCCCGGATTCGTACGGCGTCCGGTCGTACGGGGCCGGTGTCGGGGCCGGCCGATGGGTCGGGAACCCTGTCAGCTCCCACGCCCTACGTCCTTCCAGGAGCTCCCGTGAAGCTGCGTTCCCGCTTCCTCCCCATCGCCGCGGTCGCGGCACTCGCCCTTGCCGCCTGCGACGCCGGCGACGACGCCGCCGACCCGGGCATCGAGGACACGGAGACCGGCGCCGACACGGCGACCGACGAAGGCGCCGACGAGACCGACACCGGTGCCGACGACGAGGCCGCCGGCGAGGAGGCCGCCGGCGATGACGCCGCTGGCGACGAGGCCGCCGGCGACACCACCGACGAGGTCCAGGGCGACGCCGCCGGCGAGATCGAGCTGCAGATCGCCTCGTCGGACCTCGGTGACCACGTGGTCGACGGTGAGGGGCGCACCCTCTACGTCTCCACCAACGACGAGGAAGGCGTGGCCAACTGCCTCAACGACTGCGCCCAGATCTGGCAGCCGCTGCTCGTCGACGGTGAGCCCGCCGCCGGTGAGGGCGTCGACGAGGCGCTGCTCGGTACGTTGGAGCGCGAGGACAGCGGCGAGACCCAGGTCACCTACGACGGCTGGCCGCTCTACACCTTCGTCTCCGACGCGGAGGCGGGGGACGTCCGTGGCCAGGGCATCAACGGGACCTGGTGGGTCGTCGCCGCCGAGGGTGGCCCGCTCGAGGAGGGCGGCGCCCAGTCCGAGCCGGGTGACGCCGACGCCGACGGCCAGGCCGACGAGGCCGACGCCGAGGGTGAGGACGAGGGCGACGAGGACGCCTGAGGGCTCCGCAGCACCACCGCTCGACGAGGCGCGGCCCTGGGCCGCGCCTCGTTCGTGCGCGGTCGAGGGCCCGGCGCGGGCGGCGCTAGCCTCGCCCATCGGGCCGCGACCCGACCCTCCACGACCCGGAAAGTGCGCGCGACGATGGCTGCCAAGAAGAGCGACCTGGGCGTCACGCCCATGAGCGAGGACGTTTCCGCCTGGTACAACGAGCTCGTGTTCAAGGCCGAGCTCGCCGACCGCGGGCCGGCCAAGGGCTCGATGGTCATCCGCCCCTACGGTTTCCGGGTCTGGGAGCTGCTGCAGAGCCAGCTCGACCAGCGCTTCAAGGACACCGGGCACGTCAACGCGTCGTTCCCGTTGTTCATCCCCGAGTCCTACCTCAAGCGCGAGGCCGAGCACGTCGAGGGCTTCTCGCCCGAGCTCGCGGTGGTGACGCACGCCGGCGGCAAGGAACTCGAGGAGCCGCTGGTCGTGCGGCCCACCTCCGAGACCATCATCGGCGAGATGTACAGCAAGTGGGTCTCGAGCTACCGCGACCTGCCCATCCTGATCAACCAGTGGGGCAACGTCGTGCGGTGGGAGCTGCGGCCGCGCATGTTCCTTCGCACCACCGAATTCCTGTGGCAGGAGGGGCACACCGCCCACGCCACCAGGGACGAGGCGATGGAGGAGACCCTCCGGATGTTCGACGTCTACGCGGAGTTCGCGCAGAACGTCGCCGCCATCCCGATGGTGAAGGGGGAGAAGACCCCTGGCGAGCGGTTCGCCGGCGCGGTCGACACGTTCTCCATCGAGGGGATGATGCGCGACGGCAAGGCGCTGCAGTCGGGCACGTCGCACTACCTCGGCACGAACTTCGCCAAGGCGTTCGACATCACGTTCCAGGACGAGAACAACGACCTGCAGTTCGCCCACACGACGTCCTGGGGCATGTCCACCCGCATGATCGGCGCGGTCATCCTCGCCCACGGCGACGACCAGGGGCTGGTGCTGCCGCCGCGGCTCGCGCCCGTCCAGGTCGTCATCGTCCCGATCGGTCGCGGCGAGCAGGGCGAGGGGCCGCGCACCAAGGCCCACGAGCTGGCGCAGCGGCTGACCGACGCCGGCGTCCGCGTGCACGTCGACGACCGGGACGCGTCCCCCGGCTTCAAGTTCAACGACTGGGAGCTCAAGGGCGTCCCGCTGCGGGTCGAGCTCGGCCCGCGCGACCTCGAGGCCGGCCACGTGCTGGTCGCCCAGCGCGTCGGCGAGCTCGACGACAAGGGTCGGCCCGTCAAGCAGACGCTGGGCTTCGACGAGTTCGTCGCCGCCGTGCCCGACCGCTTGAACGCCTACCACGAGCAGCTGCTCGAACGGGCCCGCCGCTTCCGCGACGAGCACAGCGCCGAGGTCGACGACTGGGACGCCTTCACGAAGCAGGTCGCGGTCGGGTTCGCGTACGCGCTGCACTGCGGCGAGGCCGCCTGCGAGGACGAGATCAAGGCCGACACGGCGGCGACCCCCCGCTGCATCCCGGTCGACGGTCCGCCCGAGGAGGGAACCTGCATCCGCTGCGGTAAGGCGGCCGCCTACGGCAAGCGTGTCGTGTTCGCCCGCGCCTACTGAGGTCAGGCGGATGTACGCGGCCCGAGACGAGCGGTGGGGACCGGTCGACGAGCTGTTCACCTCGCTGCTGGTCGGTGAGGACGACCTGCTGCGGTCGATCCGCTCCTCGACGGCCACGGCCGGACTGCCGGCGCACGAGGTCGCCCCGAACCAGGGGGCGCTGCTCGCGCTGCTGACCCGGATGGTCGAGGGCCGCCGGGTGCTGGAGATCGGGACGCTGGCCGGCTACTCCACGATCTGGTTCGCGCGTGCGGTCGGCCCCTCGGGCCACGTCATGACGCTGGAGGTCGACCCGCGCGCCGCGCACCTGGCGAAACGGAACCTGGTGATGGCCGGGGTGGACGCGTGGGTGGAGGTCATGGTGGGTGCGGCGACGACCTCGCTGACCGAACTGGTCGAGCAGGGGACCGAGCCCTACGACGTCGTCTTCATCGATGCCGACAAGCCGAACAACCCCGCCTACCTGCAGGCGACGTTGCAGCTGACACGCCCCGGCAGCCTCGTCGTGGCCGACAACGTCGTCCGTGACGGTGCGATCCTGGACCGCGACTCCGGCGACGCACGGGTCCGCGGCGTCAGAGCGTTCCTCGAGATGATCGCGGAGGAACCCCGCCTGGAGGCGACGGCGCTGCAGACCGTCGGGGTCAAGGGCTGGGACGGGTTCGTGCTGGCGCGGGTCCGCGCGCCGGCTTGAGGAGGAGGTGGTACCCGTGCCGACGCTGCCCGAGTTCGCCGGCTTCCCGCCCGAGGCGTTCGACTTCTACGCCCGGTTGGCCGACGACGACAACAACGCGCGGGAGTGGTTCGACGCCAACCGCGACGTCTACGAGCGCGCCGTCCGTCTGCCGATGGAGGCGCTGCTGGCCCGAGCCGACGACGAGGGGTGGGGCGACGGCAAGGTGTTCCGGCCCAACCGCGACGTGCGCTTCTCCAAGGACAAGCGGCCGTACAAGACCCACTGCGGGGCGGTGATCGCCTTCCGTGACGGCACCGGGCGAGCCAGCAACTACGTGCAGTTGGATGCCGAGGGCATGATGGCCGGCTGCGGCTACTGGGAGCTGTCACGGGACCAGTTGGACCGCCTTCGTCGTGCCGTGGACGACCAGCGTCACGGCACCGAGCTGGTGCGGCTGGTCGACGCGGCGCGCGGCGCGGGGGTCGAGGTGCTGGGCAGCGAGCTCAAGCGGGCCCCGCGCGGCTACGCCGCCGACCATCCGCGGATCGAACTGCTGCGCCACACGCGGCTCGCGGCCTCGCGTCGCTGGCCGGTCCAGCCGTGGATGCACACGGCCGAGGCCTACGACCGCGTGACCGGCCTGTGGCGGGAGGCCGCCCCGATCGCCGTGTGGCTGGAGACCCACGTCGGCGCCGCCGTCGAACCTCGACGTCCCCGCGGGGGCTGACGGGCGTGGGCGGCCGGCCGAACGGGGCGGGCGGTCTGGTGTCGTGGAGTAGCGTCAGCCGCAACGATCTCGAGGAGTTGCCGTGGCGACGATCCTGCTGGTCCGGCACGCGACGACGGCCGCGACCGGCAAGCGCCTGGGCGGCTGGACCCCGGGCGTCCACCTCGACGACGCCGGCCGCGAGCAGGCCGAACGCACCGCCGGACTGCTTGCCGGGCTGCCGATCGCGGCCGTCTATGCCTCGCCGCTGGAGCGCACCCAGGAGACGGCGCGGATCGTGGCCCGCCCGCACGGCCTGCGGGTGCGCACCCGCCGCGACATCGGCGAGGTCGACTACGGCGAATGGACCGACAAGCCGCTCGGCCAGCTGCGCCGGCGGTCGCTGTGGCCCGTGATCCAGCACACGCCCTCGCGCGTCACCTTCCCAAGCGGCGAGTCGATGCGCGGCATGCAGTGGCGCGCCGTCGAGGCGCTGGAGAAGATCGCAGGTGACCACGCCGGCGAAACGGTCGTGGCCGTCAGTCACGCCGACGTCATCAAGGCCGCGCTGGCCCATTTCCTCGGCATGCCGCTGGACACCTTCCAGCGACTGCTCGTCTCGCCGGCGTCCGTCAGCGTCCTCCACCTCGGCGCCGACGGACCGCCGATGCTGCTCGGGTGCAACCTGACCGGCGAAGCGCCCGCGGTGCCGCCACCGCCGAAGAAGAAGACGGGCCGGCGCGACACCACCGGCGCCGACGCCCGCCGGGCCGAGGCCGCCCCCCGTACCGCGACGAAGGCCGATCGACCGTGATCGACGTCGAACTGACCGATCCTCACCACGTCACCGTCGGGACCGTCGGCGAGCCCGGCAACCGCACCTTCCACGTCCAGGCGCAGGACGAGGACGAGCTCGTGACCCTGGTGCTGGAGAAGCAGCAGGTTGCCGGGATCGGTGAACTGCTCGCCCAGCTGCTCGCACGGGTCGACGACCGGCCGTCGACGGACTGGGACCGAGCCGCTATGGCCCTGCGGGAGCCGATCCAGCCACGCTGGCGCGTCGGTGAGCTGGGCGTGGGCATGGACGAGACCGGCGAACGGTTCGTGCTGGAGTTCACGGAGCTGCTGATCGTGGACGACGACATCGACGTCGAGGAGGCACCCGAACCGCGCGAGGTCCGGATCTGGTGCAACCACGACCAGGCCCGCCGGCTCGCGGCCCACGCCGACGAGGTGGTCGGCCAGGGCCGACCCCGCTGCCAGCTGTGCGGGCGGCCGATGGGCGCCGACGGCGAGCACGTGTGCCCAGCGACCAACGGTCACGGGCGGCTGACCCGCTGACCGTGACCGGCGACGACGACCGCGCGATCCCGCACACCGCGGCGGGACCCGCCGCCCCTGGCGATCCCGTCCGGCGCCGGCTGCTGGAGGCGCCGCTGGAGATGGTCGGACAGTTCGCGGACGCGTCCAACGCGACGCTACTGGTCCGCCTGCGCGACCGTGATCGCCGCAGCCTCGACGAGGTCGTCGCCGAGCTCGGCCACGAGCCGTCGGTCGAGGACCTCGACCCCTCGGACCTGGCGGTCTACAAGCCGCGACGTGGCGAGACACCGCTGTGGGACTTCCCCGAGGGCACCCTGCACGCCCGCGAGGTGGCCGCCTTCGAGGTGTCTGACTGTCTGGGCTGGGACCTCGTGCCCGCGACAGTACGTCGCAGCGACGCCCCGTTCGGGGTCGGCAGCCTGCAGCGGTTCGTGCCACACGACCCGGAACAGCACTACTTCTGGTTGCTCGAGCACGGCGAAGACGCGGTCGTGCGACAACTGCAGGCGATGGTCGTGTTCGACCTGCTGATCGACAACGCCGACCGCAAAGGGGGCCACGTGCTGCTGGAACAGCCGGGTTCGTCGACACCGCCGGACCCCGCAGCGCCGCGCATCCAGCTGGTCGACCACGGCGTCAGTTTCTCGACCGAGCCGAAGCTGCGCACGGTGGCGTGGCACTTCGCCGGCGAGCCCGTCCCGCCGCGACTGCGCGACGACGTCGCCGTGCTGGCGGCGGACTTCGACCGGCGGTTGCGACCCCGCCTCGACGGCCTGCTCGACGACACCGAACTGGCGACGTTGGTGGCCCGGGCAGGCCGGCTCGCCGACCTCGCGGTCTTCCCGCACCCACAGGGGCCGCGGCCGTTCCCGTGGCCGCTGCTCTGAGCGCCACCGAGGGGCGCGCGGACCTCGCCGCGTGGTGACCGGATCGGCCCGCGACGTCCGGTACAACGGCGGCATGGAGATCGCCCCGCTGACCGATGCCCACCTCGATGCCGCGCTGGACCTGTGGCGGCGGACCGAGCACCTCGCACCCGCGCCGCGCGAGGAGGTCGAAGGGCTGCGCGCGCACGACGCCGGCCTGGTGCTGGCCGCGGTGGACGAGGGTCGGCTGCTCGGTGTCGTGCTGGGCTCCTGGGACGGCCGGCGCGGCGCGATCAGCCGACTGGCGGTCGACACCACGACACGCCGTCGCGGTGTCGCGCAGGCGTTGGTGAAGGAACTCGAGGACCGGCTGCGCGAACGCGGGTGCACCCGGGTCAGCCTGTTCGTCTACGGGGGCAACGATGCCGGCCGCGCCTTCTGGTCCGCGGCCGGCTACCGCGAGGCCCCGGACGTCGTGATGTTCTCCCGCAGCCTCGTCACCGCGTGCGACGGCGGCGCCGTGGACGACGACGCGCATCCGGGCTGCTGATGGCCACCTACCGCGAGCAGGGCATCGTCCTGCGGACCTACAAGCTCGGCGAGACCGACCGGATCCTGCACGTGTGCACGCAGGGCCGCGGAAAGGTCCGGGCGGTCGCGAAGGGCGTTCGCCGACCGGGCTCGCGGTTCGGAGGACGCCTCGAGCCGTACAGCCACGTGGACCTGCAGCTGTACGAGGGCCGCAACCTCGACATCGTCAACCAGGCCGAGTTGATCGCGCCGCACGCCCGGGTGCGCGAGGACTTCGCATTGTCGGCGTGCGCGGGCACGATGACCGAGCTGACCGACGCGGTCGCCCAGGAGGGCGAGCGCGACAACGCCCTGTTCCTCCTGCTGCGCGCGGGCCTGCAGGCGCTGGACGCTGCGCCCCCGGACCCAGCCGTGTTCGTCGACGCCTTCCTGCTCCGGCTGGCGTCGATCGTCGGTTTCCACGCGTTCACGGACGCCTGCGCGGTCTGTCGCACCCCCGGCGAGCACGCCTTCCTCAGCGTGAAGGCGGGCGGCACGCTGTGTGCCACGTGCGCGCCGACGGGTACGCGTGCGGTCGACCGTGAGGTCGTCCACGCGGTCCGGCTGCTGGGGGCGCCGGGGGAGTGGTCGGCGCTGCCGAGCATCGTGCGCGATCATCCCGACGCGCAGCGCACCGCCGCCTCGTACGTGCGCGCCTTCGTCGAGCACCACCTCGACCGGCGCCTGCGCAGCTACGACCTGGTTCCCCGCGCCTGAGGAACCCGACCGGCGTCGGACGGACGGCGGCCTCGGGGCAGCCCACTGCACCCCGAGTAGGCTCGGTGCGGCAGGCACGGACCGATCGAACGGCGTTCGCGAGGAGGCGGCGTGGACCTCGAGGATCTCGACCTCGACCGCATCCCGAAGCACGTCGCCATCATCATGGACGGCAACGGTCGGTGGGCCAACCGGCAGGGCCTGAAGCGCAACGCCGGCCACGAGGCGGGCGAGCGGGCGCTGTTCGACACGGTCGAAGGGGCGCTCGAGCTCGGGATCACGGATCTGACCGTCTACGCGTTCTCGACCGAGAACTGGAAGCGTCCGCCCGACGAGGTCCGCTTTCTGATGGGCTTCAACGAGTCGCTGCTGGTTCGCCGGGCGGACGAGCTCCACGACCGCCGGGTGCGGGTGCGCTTCATCGGCCGGCGCAACCGTCCGGTTCCGAAGCGGCTGGTGCGGCTGATCGAGGACACCGAGGCGCTGACGGCCGGCAACCGGCGCATGACGCTGCGGATCGCGTTCAACTACGGCGGCCGCACGGAGTTGTTGGACGCCGCCCGCCAGCTCGCGGACGACGCGGCCAGTGGCCGGATCCGCAAGATCGACGAGCAGGCGATCGCCCGCCGGCTGTACGACCCGGAGATGCCCGACGTCGACCTGCTGGTGCGTACCTCGGGCGAGCTGCGCCTGTCCAACTACCTCCTGTGGCAGGCGGCCTACGCGGAGCTGTACTTCACCCAGACGTTGTGGCCGGACTTCGACCGACACGAGCTGCGGCGCGCCGTGCATGCCTACCAGTCGCGCGACCGGCGATTTGGCGGCGCGGTCGACCGGCCGGACGCGGCATCGACCGATACGCCGTCGACCGATGCGCCGAGGACCGATCCGTCGGCGGCGGTCTCCGACCTGTTGCGCTGACCCTGGACGAGGAGACGCGGATGGCCCGGTTCGAGGTGCAGCAGATCAATCCCAAGCGCTACGACCCGCGCTCGGCGACGTACGAGGTCGTCGACACCCGCGACGGTCATGCGGTGGCGAGCTTCCGTGACCGCGCCGACGCCCAGACACACGCCGACCGGCTCAACGAGGGTCCGTTCGACCTCGACGACCAGGACCGGCGTCGCCGGCAGGAGGACGACTGGGGCTCGTGGAAGAAGTGGGACTGACGCCCCGCCGGTCGCGTCAGCGTCGGGTCCCGGCCACGGTGCCGACGAGGTCGCCTTCCCACGGCCGGACCGCGCAGACGACCGCGCGTTCGCCGGCGGCGAAGCGGGCGTCGTCCGGCACGAACGCGACGTAGTCGTACTCGCTACGGCTGTACGCCGCGCCGACGAACGCGGAGAAGGCGGGCTCGCAGACGTCGAGGGCGGCGTCCGGAACCGACAGCCCAGGTGCCACGTCGAGGTTCGTCACGAGGTAGACCTCGAGGTCGTGTCGCCGCTCGCAGTCGACCGGCGAGATCACCGTGGGCCACCAGAGGTCGTCCGTCGTCGCGCAGGTGCCCACCTCGACGTCCAACCCGGTCAGGTCGCTGTCGGGTCCGACGGGGACGACCCATTCGCCGTACTCCGCGAAACCCTCGAAGCCCTCGAGGGCGCCTTCAAGGAGGGGCCGGGCCGCGAAGGTGGCAGCGACGAGCAGGACGATCATGCCGGCCACCAGGACCAGCGCCAGCGGCCAGCGGTGCCTGGACGGGCCGGGCGGCTGCCAGGCGGCTCCGCCGCTCGGGGGCGGCGCCTGCCAGTGCGGCCCGCCGGTCGGCGCCTGCCAGTGCGGTTCGCCGGTCGCGCCTGGTGCCAGCCCTCGTGGTCCGTCGACCGCCGGCGGCTGCCACGCGGGTCCCCCCGACGTGGACGGCGGTGGCGGTGGGTAGGTCATCCCTGACGGCTCCTGGACGGCGAGCGGAGGTCGCCGGACGGCTCGACGCCGGCGAAGCGTAAGGACGCCGCCAGCCGAGATCGGGCCGTTTCCAGCAGTCGGCCGGACGGCGCGCGTGGCCAGCCCACTCGAGCCCGTCGGCCCACTGGCGGGGGATCGTGGCCACCAACGGACGACACCTACTCGCGCGAGCCGCCTGCCGTCTCGACGAGGGTGTCGGCGACCGCGGTCAACGGAACCGTCTTGTCCAGGAACGCCGCGGCTCCGGCGTCGCGCGCTTCCCGCTCGACACGCTCGTCGCCGTAGCCGGTGAAGACGACGACCGGCAGGTGCGGGAAGTCCTGTTTCAGGAGTCGGGTGGCGGTGATGCCGTCCATGACCGGCATGGCGACGTCCATGAGCACGATGTCGGGCACGTGCTCATGGACGGCGTCGATCGCTTGCTGACCGTCCCCGACGTCGGCCACGACCGTCAACCGGGGATCGCGAGCGAACGCGAAGACGAGCAATTGCCGCAGGTCGGCCGCATCGTCCACGATCACCACGCCGCAGGCCATGCTCACGCCTCGGAGGGCGCCGGCGCGCGGCGCATCAGCACGTGTTCGTCCACGGGGCTGTCGGCGAGGAGTTCGGCCACCAGTGACTGCGACGCCTCCAACGCTCGGGACACGGCCGTACCCGTCATCTCTTCCTCGCCCAGCGAGCGTGCGTAATTGGCCGTCGCCAAGGCCTGGACGACGTTGTCGTGCAGTTCGAGCGCCGTCCGTCGGCGCTCCTCGGCCCGCTGCACCGCCGTCTCAGCCTCCGTGCGAGCGGCGACCGAGCGGGCGACGTCGTACATCCCGAGGCCTTGTACCGCCGTCACCACCGTGACGAACGAGACGTGGACGGCCGCCCAGAACAGCGGGCGCTCCATCTGGTACGGCTGCTCGAAGAGGAGCCCCCCGGCCACCGCGAACACCACGTGATGCCCCACCGCGAAGATGGCCGCCGCGAAGAACACCACCCAGTCGCGGTAGAGCGCCACGAGACCGAAGGCGACGAAGAAGTAGAAGTGCGCCTCGGTGACGCCTCCTGTCACGTGCACCAGCACCGCCGAGACGTACATCAATCCCAGTCCGCCGGCACCGGCCGCCAGTCGAGGGT
>NZ_JBGUAX010000016.1 GCF_041821065.1 Egicoccus sp. AB-alg2
GCGCGTCCAACCCCGCGACACCCTGTGGGGCATCGCCGAGACCGTCCTCGGCGACGGCCTGCGCTGGCGAGAGATCCACGACCTCAACATCGGCCGGCCGCAACCCGACGGCGGCACGCTGCGCCGCGACGACGACCTCATCCGCCCCGGCTGGCTCCTCGCCCTCCCACCAGACGCCATGACCTCAGAGACACCTGACGGCAGCCCGCCCACCGACCGGCCGGAAGCGACCAACCCGGGAACGTCAACGTCCACGATCACGGTAGAACCCGGCGACACCCTTTGGGACCTGGCCGCCGCCCACCTCGGCGACCCGCACCGCTGGCCCGAGCTCTACGAGGAGAACCGACACCGATCACAGCCCGACGGCAGACACCTCACCGACCCCGACCTCATCCACCCCGGCTGGCAGCTCACGGTCCCAGCTACCGGCGACCACCGACTCGAACCGCCGGACGACGCCGACACGGAGACCGCCCCAGCCCAGGACGACACCCCGGTTGCACCGGCGACACCAGCTCCGGCCGAGCAGCGTCCCACCCCTTGGGCGACGCTCGAACCTGGCCCCACCCCATCGCCCGAGCCGAGCGCCGAAGCCCGCGCGGCCGACGACGACACCACCGCCCCACCCGACGCGGCACCGTCGACCAACCGCAGCACCACCCCGAAGCCACCAGCCGACGGTCCTGCCGAGGATCCAGACGGGCTACACGAGAACGCGGACAACAACCTGGTGCTGGTGGTCGGCGCCGGCCTGCTCACCGCCGGCGCGATCGCGACCCTCGACCGCATCCGTCGAGGCAAGCTCCGCCGCCGCCAGCCAGGCCAGCGCATCGTGCTCCCGAAGGGAAGCCTCGCACGCACCGAACAGCGCGTCCGCGGCCTCGCCGACGCCGAGACCGCCGACATGCTCGACGTGGTCCTGCGGTCGCTCGTCGCCGTCTGCAACGACGGCGGCCGCGACGTGCCCCAGATCGCCCTCGTCTCGGTCGGCCCCCACGACGTCGCCATCCACCTCACCGACCCCGACACCGAAGCGCCGGACGGCTGGCACCTCGAGGACGCCGGCATGACCTGGGTCACGCCACGGCCCGCGGACCTCGACGAGCTCCGCGACCTCGCCGCCAGCGCCCTCGCACCCGTCCCGCTCCTCGTGACCATCGGCACCCGCGCTCACGGGCAGCGACGGGTGCTCCTCAACCTCGGACACGCGCGTCTGCTCGACCTGGACGCCGACGCCGAGACCGCCAGAACCGTCATCCTCGGCCAGGCGCTCGAACTAGCGACCTCGGCCCGAGCTGACGCGCTCAGCGTCCTTCTCGCCGGCGCGGGCGACGTGCTGGCGACTCTCGAACGGGTCCGGTGCCTCCCCGAGGACGCAGCAGTCGAGCTGCTGCGCCGCGCCGCTGAGGACGCTGAGGCCGACGACCCCGAGGCGACCGCCGCGCTCTTCGTCACCCCGCCCCCACCCGGCATCGAGGAAGCGTTCTCTACCCGAGTCGACGGGCGGACGAACACGGTCGCGGCCGTCGCCCCACAACTGCCGGGAGCGACCTGGCGGCTCACCATCGAACCCACGATCATCCGGGTCGCTCCCTACGGCCTCGAACTGCAGCCACTCGAGCTCACCGGCGACGACCTCGACGCCATCGCCGACCTGCTCGAGGACGCCGCCATCCCCACCTTCGTCGAGGCCACACCAGACGAGCCAGACGAGCCCGACGAGCCCGACGGAGCCGGCGGGGCAGATGTGGCTCAGGACGCTGGCGAGCTCCCACTGGTCGCCCACTCGACCAACGGTCAAGAGGCATCGGATCCCGCACCTCGAGCTGCCGGAGACCAGGAGTGGCATGTCGAGGTGCGCGTCCTCGGCCCCGTCGAGGTCGCCGGTGCGGACGAGTTCGAGTCGGCCAAAGCCGAGGAACTCGTGGTCTACTTGGCGCTGCACCGAGACCCCGTCGACGCCGACACGCTGCAGGAAGCCCTGTGGCCGGGGCAGCCCCCGAACGTAGGGCGTTTCCACACCACCGTTTGGCGCGCCCGCCAGGCGCTCGGCGACGATCCCGAGGGTAGGCCGTACCTCCCCAAGGCGCATCAGGGCCGCTACCGCCTCTCCCCCAGCGTGACGTCGGACCTCGACCGGTTCTATACACACACCCGGCGGGCACGATCTGATCCTGCAACCGCGGTCGACGAGCTTCATTCTGCCCTCGAACTCGTCCGCGGACGACCCCTGTCTGCCACCAGCGGCGAATACGTATGGGCAATCAACAACGTCCACGCGATAGAGCAACTCGTGAGTGACGCTGCACACCGGCTCGCGCAGCCCTACCTCCAGCAAGCCCAGCATCACGAGGCGCGGTGGGCCGCTGAGCGCGGGCTGCTCGCAGACCCATACTGCGAACTTCTCTACCGCGACCTGTTGCTCGCCGCGAAGGCAGCTGGCAACACCATGGAGCTCCACGCGATAATGCGCCGCCTCAGACAGGTGCTCGACCTCGACGCTGAGTCGAACGATGCTGACGACTTCATCGATCAGGCTACCGCACGGCTCTTCAAGGAACTCACCGCCGACCGAACGACACTTTCTGATCATGCAGATGATGTCGGCCCCACAACTCGCTGATAGACGAGTCGGCGCAACTTCGACAAGCCAGCCAGCCGTTTGGTTCATACCATCTGGCTTCAGCGGGTACTGTCAAGTCATGAGAGGTGGGCTCTAGTCGTGACATCCGCAAACCCCCTGACGAGGCAGCAGGAGCGCGTTCTCCGAGCGATCCACGAACATGTGGCGCTTCGTGGCTACCAGCCCTCCATTCGCGAGATCGCTGACGCCTTGGGGCTCCGTTCAGCGGGTTCCGTCCACTTCCACCTGCGAAACCTAGAGGCGCAGGGCTATCTGACGCGATCCGCTCCGAGGGGACTTGAGCTTCAGAGAGACGTTGAAACACACCTGCAGCAGCAGCTGCTACCGGTTCGTGCTGTGCCGCTGGTGGGAGACGTTTCCGCAGGATTACCAATCGTCGCCGAGGAGCGAGTCGAGGCGGTCTACTCGCTCCCGGTCGACCTTGTCGGCGACGGCCCGCACTTCATGTTGAGTGTGCGCGGGGAGTCAATGGTCGACGCCGGGGTTCTCCCTGGGGATTACGTCGTCGTTCGGCAACAACCAATGGTCGAAAGTGGAGAGATGTGTGTGGCCCTCCTGGAGGGGGACGCGACCGTCAAGTATTTCCGGAGAACGGGGCAGGGCAGCTGGGCTCTAGAGGCGGCTAACGACGCCTTTGCTCCGATAACTCTAGATGATTCATCGCCGATGTCCATCATAGGCAAGGTTGTAGCCATCATTCGAACGCTGCCGTGAACAGGCCGGAGCCGGACAGTGACGTGACTCGGCGCCGCATGGAGAGCCAGCGGCGACGTGATACGCAGCCCGAGCTCCGATTGCGTCGAGAACTCTTCCGACGTGGCTACCGGTACCTGGTCGATGCCCAGCCGATCCCAGGAATGAGACGCCGGGCTGACCTCGTTTTTCGCGGCCCCAAGGTCGCCGTGTTCGTCGACGGCTGCTTCTGGCATGGATGCCCCGAACACGGCACACAACCGAAGACCAACGCGAGCTGGTGGTACAACAAGCTCAAGACGAACCGCCAGCGCGACACTGACACCAACCAGCGCCTTCACGACGCGGGCTGGGAGGTCGTGCGGATTTGGGAACATGATCCGTTGGACAACGCTGTAGCGCGCGTGCAGGAGATCGTGGATGCTCGGTCTGAGCGGAAGCGAGTCACCGTTGAGGCCGCCGAAGGTCGAGCTAGAAGAGCTCGGTAGGTACCAAGGATGCCGTCCAGGCGCCGCGTCGGCGTGGCCTGGATGGAAGAGACTCGCGACGCGCCGTCGAATGGGCGCCAGGCACGGCACCAGCGCATCACCTACCGTCGCCAGAACCCGACCAGCAGGACCTGACCGTCGTAGGGGTTTCGCCGCCGAGATGCCGCAGCATTAGCCCAGACGCACCTCATGACGAGGGTAATAGTCCGTCCTTCATGTCCTGCCCGGAGGATCGCTCTGCAGGTCTGACTGGACGTGCCGAGTCCGCAGCCACTCAGGAAACTATGGATGAGATGGCGACCGATGAACCCGCCCCGGGGGCCAGCCCTGTTACTTCGATCCGCGAGAGCGTCTGATCGAACATCGGTCCCCCACCAGCGGGGGCTGCGACAACTACCCGGTCGACAGCAACCGTAGCCACCGCTCCAGGCGAACTGCGGCGAAGACCCCACACGTACTTGCTCGCAGCCTCGGCCACATCACCGGCGTCCATCGCTGCCTGCCGCTTCTTCGCGTCGACGGCAACCACTCGCGGCGCGATGCCATCCTCCTCGACCACGACCACGCAGTCCGGCCGCAGAACGCTTGAGATCGAGAAGATGCCGAGGTGGGCTAGAGGCGCGCACGCATCAGGATTGGCGGAGAACCTCGCCTGAGCCACGACGTGGTACGTCACGTGTCCGTTGGTAGCCGACGCAACCCATTCACACCCCTTCGCCGGACGGGGGGGGACAAGGGCCGTGCACCCATTGTCAAGCAACCAGGTCCAGATCGTGACTGCTACCCATGCCTCGTATAGACGCCACAAGTAGCACAGCGGCGCTTCGACCGAACCAATTCTTGCTGACTCAACGTCGGCAGCTACCGCCAGCAATAGGCGATGAGCGCGAGCCGCTTTGGGTGGCCACGAGGAGAGCGGTGGTTCGGCACGGTGCCGTGCCTCGGGCTTCGCCAAGCGGTGTACTGTCCAGAATGGCGCACTGATCGTGGAACGGTCGGTGAGCCCCGCTTCAAGGCCGTCGAGACCCTCAAGTGCATCGCGGACAGCCAAGGCGGATGCGGACAATCGCACGGAGCTCCATCGACGGGTCGCGGCGAAACGTCTGGCCGTTCGCTCAGGTAGGGTTCGCCCCTCTTTTTCGATAGACGGCCAACGACCAGCTGCTCTCTCGGTCCAGGCGACGTCCTCTCTTCCCCCGGCCAGTTCGACCCGGCGCCAGTAGGTAACGGTCGACTCTTCCTCGGGCCACCGTGCAATCAGGGCGCGCGTCGCGGCGTGAGCCCGAGCGAGGAGATCCAAGTCGAGCTCGGCGGATCTCGCGTTGAGTGCGCGCCCGCGAAACATGCGGCCTTGTCCCCGGATGCTGGAGGGTATAGGCACCTCCGCGGCGGATATGGCCTTCCACATAGCTGCTGTGGCGCCTACGTCAAAGGGGGCTGGAGCGGGCAAGTTCAAGTCGACGCGCCGCAACTGGGGGCCATCCAAGCAGTGGACGGGGAGACGCCCCACCAGAACATCTGGTCCGCTCGTGTCGTCCGTGACCGCGGGTTCAACGACTATGAGACTTTCGTCCTGCTTCACAACCCGAACGGACGGCGGCAGAACCGCCAACTTGCCCGGCAACTGGATACTGACGATGCGCGTTCCGTCGCGGAACTCCAAAGTTGTCACGAGAGGGCGGCCCAGAAGTCCAGCGCTTCAGGGAAGGGATCGTCCTCTGCGATGGCTACGAGGCGACCGATCCTCGGCGCAAGCAGGCCACCCAACTGCCCGATGGGTGCCTCTTCAGCTAGTTCTGCGCCGTTCAACCGGTTCAGTGCCTCCGAGAAGCTTGCCTCGGCGAGATTCGGAAGAATGAAGTGGAGGTACGCGTTCTCAGCCGCGAGCCGGCGAGCCTCACCGTTGTCGGGCACCAGCCGACGGTAGTAGGCCATGTAGTTGGTAACCCGCTCCACGTCGCGTCGGCTGACGGGTGACGGCTTAGCTTCAGCGAGCGCCTTCACATCCAGGAACGCCTGGATGTCTTGCGCAACATCAGTCACATCGAGTTGGTGTCTTGCGAAGTCCGGTGCACCAAGAAACGCCATGCCCTGAGATGGGACCGGTCCAGGGTTAGGCTCGGGATCCGCAACGAGGCGTTGGGCTTCAATATCGGCACTCTGGAGGAGTTCGGGCTCAAGCAGTATCACGCAGCTACGGCTCGTCACTTTCCGCGCCGGCGCCTTGGCCGTCTCGTCAATGTTGGTGGTACCGAGAACCCGCGGGTACGGGCCGAGGAGAAGCGTTGGGGGCACCGAAAGGGTCTGTTCCTCGTTCTCGACGGCCCCCTCCCACGCGTGGAGCGGCCATCGTAATAGCGGCGAGGAAGGTCGGGACATGCCATGGACAACAGGTGAGAGATAGCCATCGATTGCGGACAGGTTTGCTTCCTCGACGAGCAGCATCGGCGTCGGCGGGGAGCTGCCCTCCAGCTCCATCGAGTTGACGCTCACATCTTGGAGCGCGAGCAAGCTCGCCGTATCGATGGTGAAAGCGAACTCGCCAGTGATGGAGCTGTAGAACCCTGCGACGTCTTCGGGCCCGATCATCTGACGTCGAGCCTCGATGATGTCCCAGGCGTCGACGCTCGTGAAGAACTCCATCAGCAGACGCGCCACCGTCGACTTACCCGAGCCACTAGCGCCGGCGAAAAGCAACAGCTGGTTAGACAGGGTTGAGGCTAAGAGGTCGACGGCAACACTACGGCTGAGCGTGACTCCCGATGCAATTGCGAAATCTAAGAACTGATCCGGCAACGCTTCCAAGCCATCAAGAGTCGGCTCTGAGTCGCGGCAGAAGTCGAAAAAAACGTCCTCGTCGACGCTAGGTACGACGGGACCATCTTCCTCTTCTTCGAACTCGTCGTCGACCCTCTTAACCCACTCATTCTTGATGGCTGGGAAGGCGTCACGGATTGCATCCACGGACTCAAAACCGTCTCGATACACAAACCCCCGTACGCGCCAAGTCTCTTCCACGAGGTCCGCGATGATCACCGCCCGGACGTTCGGGAACCGACTTACGCGGTCCGCTGCGGCAGGGACGAACTGCTTGATGGTGTAGGGGGCAACACAGAACACGAGGTAGAGGTCGATGTCCTTATCGTTGCTCTCCGTCAAGACGTTGGCTGCCCGCCCCGATCCGGCGGCCTTCTTGCAGCGAGTGTTATTGACTGGCAGCGCCTCGATGAGAAGCTTGTCGACCGCATTCCAAGCGTAACCCGTCTTCCCAGCAGCTAGAATTGGGTTGGCCTTCGCCGTGATGGCGACTTCGAGATCCGTGGCCTCTGGGGGGTCGCCGGCGGCCGGTTCGATGGCAGTCATGCCGGTGAGCCTAGGCTCCGCTGGCTGTGGCAGCAACCAGCTATGCCCCCGCGATGAAGGCGATGTCGTCCAGGAACTCTGAAGGGAAGTTGAGCGTGGTCGACCGACCGGCGCGGGAATAGAAGCCCGCTGCCGCTCTCGTCGAAAGCGGCTTCAACGGCATCGACAGGAACTTCTTCAGGTCGATTGGGTCCGCGCGCGGGTACATGGAGACCTGAACGGCCGAGCGCTCCCCCCGCCGTCCTTGCGCCGCGGAGGGCCAGCGAGCGCCATCGCGCAGCGGTCGGACGTCGCCGGCGGGGTCCCCCGGGGCGCTCAGCCGCGAGCCGATCCACTCGGCCATGTCAACGCACACTGCGTTGCCCACCAACCGCCAGCGAGCTCCCCGCTTGAAGCTGGCCTGCTCGGCTGCGGCGGTCCAGTCCGCGGCGAAACCCTGCAGCCTCTCCGCGTCTTCGATCTCAGGCGTCCCGATTTCTCCCGTCGTCGGATCCCACACCGCAGGCGGCGAGGGGATTCCGAGGGCAGATCCTCCCTTGATCGTAGGAACTGCATTCCGTGTCCAGCCGAGGCCGCGGAGGCCTTCGGTCCAGTAGAAGCCATAGACAGCATCGCGGTCGACGTTCGTAGTCGTGTCGTCGAACGTCGCTGTCGGTGCATCGTCCGCGAAGAGCACGCGACCCGGATCCTCGTTCAATGAGGCCAGAAGGACGACGCGCTGCCTCCGCTGCGGGACCCCAAACGCCCGAGCATCCACCACCCGGTAAGCCCATCGGTACCCGAACGATTCAAGGCGGCTGACCAAGAAGTCCATCGCCTGTCCCTTATCGAGACGCAACATGTAGGAGACGTTCTCAAAGAGAAGATACTCAGGCCGGGTCGCTCGCTTACGGACGAGGCGAAAGACCTCACTTACTAGGCTCGATTGAGAGCCGCGGATCCCAGCCTTGCCACCCGCTTGACTGAGATCCTGGCAAGGGAAGCCAGCGGCGAGGAGGTCCGCCTCGGGAAGGGACCGTAGAGCCCGAACATCGTTCTCTACCTCGCTCTCGAAGTGCCGATCCAAGACGGCGCGCGCCGCCGGATCGATCTCACACAGCAGCGTCGATGCGTGGCCCGAGGCCTCCAGCCCCTTCTCGATACCGCCGATACCAGCGAACAGACCCACCACTCGGAGACTCGTCATGACAGCAGCAAAGTCATGAAGGCGGCATAGGCGAGACGGGATGGCACAGCGTTTCCGATCATGCTATGGAGGCTGACACGGCGATTGCAGGACGAGAAATCGAAGTAGTCGGGGAAGCCTTGGATCCTGGCAGCCTCATGAGGCGTCAGTGTGCGCCGCTCATGTGGGTGGACGAACCGTCCCTGCCCGGTTGAGCCAAATCCCCTGGTAATCGTCGGTGCGGGTTGGTCCCCGCGCATCCGGCCGTAGACAGCCTTGTACGAGTGCTTGCGGAGGCGGTGACAGTCAGGACGCTCAGCGTCGGGAAGATCCCACAGACCATGATCGAACAGATAGTTGATTCGCCGCCGGTTCTCGGCGGAATGGTTCGAAGACGTGTCGAAGATGCCTGTACTGGCAACGGGAACATCGTGGAGCGCTTGGTCGACGGTAAGGGCAGCTTCTGTGAACTGGCCAGACACCGCGTCGATATCAATCATTGAGTCGCGAGAGGCAAGGAGAAGGTGGCGCCTCCTCGTCTGCGCGGCGCCAACACGGTCCGCCCTGATTACACCGCTGGAGACGAAGTAGCCGGCCCGCGCTAGAGCCTGCGTCGCCGCAGGAACGACCCCCCGTCGGTCATGAGCTACTCCAGGAACGTTCTCGACCAGCACGAAACGGGGGCGGACGATCTCCGCGAACCGTGCGACTCGAAGGTAGAGAGCGTTCTTCGGATCACGCCTTCTCGTGTGGTTGTTCAGATCGGAGTGGCCCTGGCATGGAGGCCCACCGATTACGAAATCCACGCCATCGAACTCATCTCGCAGACGTCTCTCTGCGAATGACGGCGCCTCTCCGAGGCCGCCATCCACGAGACGCGTCACGTCGCCGTCGAAGAGGGCGGACGGCGAGAAGTTCCGTTCAAAGACGGTCAGCGCGTCGACATCCGTGTCGACCGCCAAGATCGATTCCAGTCGGCGCCCAATCGCCTCGGCAGCCGCCTCAAGTCCGAGACTCAAGCCGCCACAACCCGCGAAGAGGTCGACCGAGGTCAACGGTCGGGCCGTCTCATCTCGCGGAGGGCGCACCGCCCGGGCCAGCCAGCCCTGGGAGAAGGCCGTGAAGGGCGCCTCGCCGACACCCGGGGGGGCAAGCACTCGCGTTACATGCCTGTTCCCATCCCTGTCGACAATCGTCCTGCGGACGTGTGCACCGTCGAAGGCGTAGGCCTCAGCGGCCCCGGCGAGGGGGCGGGGATCTGTGGTGACATCCATTGATAATGACATGGGTGGAACTCTACCTAGGGGTGTGACACAGCGGCGGCAGGCCGGGGCGGGGGCGTCGGCCAAGACCAGAGCGCAGGCCCCACGACGCCCGCCGGTGGGCACGAAGCAGCCGCTAGTCGGCGGTCATCGTGCCGCCCCGCACGACTCTCCGCGGGCGCTCGTTCTCGAGGAGGGGGTGTCCCTGGAGGTGTTGTAGACGCGGTGGCCGGCATCGATTGTTCGAAGGTGAACCGGGCCACACGCGCTTCGTCCGCCCACGCTGACACCTCGCGCGTGTAGCCGGCTCTTCGGAAGGTCACGGGGCGGCCAGGGGTGATGGCGGCGAGTTTGGACCAGTCGGGACGGCCGGCGTAGAGCAGAACAAGGACTTGCCCGTGGGTCCAGTTCGTGATGCCGAGATTGGTTGGGTCGCTCCAGCCGAGGTGCAGGTGTCGGGTGTGGGCGTCATCGGAGAAGAAGCCTGGAAGTCGTGCAAGCTCGGGCCAGGGTGTCCCGATTTCGCTGGGTCGGAGTGGCGGCCGCAGAGCGTGGAGTCGTTCGGCGAGCGCGCGAGCCGTCGGGTTGGTCACGTCTACTCGTCGCCCGTCCACCCCGGCGATGTCGACGGCACGGCCGTGCCAGTGGTGAGAAACGCGGCAGCCGGGGTAGTCGCCGCCGCCGATGCAGCGGGAGTGACCGGTCTTGAGGCTGACGACCGTGAGCGTGTGGTCCTGGCTAAGGCGCTGGAGCACGGTGAGGACTCGTGCGTCGATGCGTCCGGCGGCGATGTCGTCGCGACCAGCGGGGTAGATGTCGAGGCGCGGATTGGCGAGCACCATCGCGATCAGCGTGGGCGAGGCCAAGGTCGACTCGGTGCCGGCGGCCGCGTAGCTCGTGGCGATCTCGAGGACGCGGTCGCGGTACGCGGTCGACCGGTTGTAGGCGAGGATCGCCTGCGGGATCCGTGCCGGATCGCTGGCTCCGACCGCGCAGAGGTAGTGGGCGGCGGAGTGAATGGCGTCGACGGCGTTGTGCGGGTCGGCGCCCCCGCTGCCGGTCGCGTCGATTCCGTAGGCGGACCAGGTGCTCGGGATGAACTGCATCGGCCCGACGGCGCGGTCGTAGGTGGTGTCGCCGTCGTAGCGACCGCGGTCCGTGTCGAGGATCCGCGCGATGCCGGGTGAGCCGTCGAGGGCCACGCCGATGATGGGCGGCGCCACGGTTCCGTCTGGCTGGAGCCGTGCGCCGCCGAGGCGGCCGTGATCGGACTCGACCTTGCCGACGGCGGCGAGTACGGACCAAGGGAGGGTCGGGCAGCGGCGGTTGGTCGCGTCCTGGTAGAGCGCCAGATAGGCAGAAGGGATGTCAGCCCTCGCGCTATCGATCGGGGTGAGCCCGGCGCCGCCGGCGGCCGCGGCCAGGACGAGCACCGGGAGCGAGAGAACCGCGAGCAGGCCCAGGACCGCGACCACGCCCAAGGCCCGCAGCATCCTCTCCCCCCTCACTCCCAGGACCACGCCCGGGTGGTCTCACCGGCGGCTTGTCCACAGCCTCGACGAGGTCTCTCGTTGACCGGTTCCGGCTGCTGCCCACGATGGGGCTCGGACTGTCTGGATCGCATCGTCCGACGACGGCAGCAGCTGTCGAGGACGTCACCGCCGGGGGTTGTGGATGAACGAGGGCCTTGAGCGGGACGCACATGACGAGCCGGTGCCGCTCACGCTGGTCGAGCAGTCACTCGGCACGGCAGGCGCGCGGCCCGGGCCGACGGCGGCTTCGGGGCCGTGGCCGTTCATCGCGACGGTCGGGCTGCCGCCCGGTTCAGAGGGCAACGGACAGGTCGCGGTCGTGGATGACCGTCGCCGCTCGGATATGGAGGTGGATGGATGATGCTCGTGAGCGTGAAGCTGTTGGGGGCGGTCGGGGGGCGCCCCGATCCGAGCCAGCTCCCTGGGGGTCAGGTGCTGCAGAACTTGACGAACGGGGTGATGGGCTGGGCGCTGGTCCTGGCGCTGGTCGCGATGATCGTGTCGGCCGTGGCGTGGGCGCTCGGATCGAACTCGAACAACTACCAGTACTCGGTCGCCGGTCGGCGAGGTGTGGTGATCTCCGGGCTGGCGGCGCTACTGATCGGTGCCGCGCCCGCGATCATCAACTTCTTCTTCGACACCGGGACCACGGTGAGCTGACGTGGACCGCCGTCGCCTCCTGCGCATGACCGGTCTCGTCGTCGGTGTTGCGCTTCTCGTCCTGGCGGTCGGCCGGCTCGCCTCGTCGCCGGCCCGAGACACCGAGGAGATTGCTGCCGGTCCGGCCGACGGCATGAATACGGCGACGGACACACCTGCCGAGCCATCAGGTGGCGCTGACGCTGGCGAGTACCCGCGGTCGCGCGAGGGCGCGGTCGCGGCGGCGACGGCGTTCGCGCTGGCGCTCGACAACCGGGACGTCTTCGACGCGGGCTACCGGCGAGCGGTCCTCGAGGAGGTCGCCGCCGAGGCGGCGTGGGCCGAGCTCGTCGCGGCGTTCGACGAGGGGCTGGCGCTGATCGGCTCGCAGCTCCACCTCGACGCGGAGGTCGCGTCCGATCCGGGCTTCGTGTGGCGCGCGGTCCCGGGCGGGTGGCAGGTGTCTGAGTACGACCGCACCGACGCGACAGTGGAGCTGTGGACGGCGGTCATGGCCATCGCAGACGGGCGTCTGTTGGTGCAGCCGAGCTGGCGCACCACCGAGGTGACGCTGACGTGGGAACGCGGCGGGTGGCGGTTGGTCGGCTTCCACACGGGCGCGGGACCTGATCCGGCGGCAACACCCGGCGAAGCCGGGGTGTTGGCAAGGCAGATCAACGCCTTCGAGCCCTACTGGCACTGGCCGGACACCTCGGCGAGCGAGGTCGGGCGATGAGACGTCTGCTTCTCCTCGTTCCCATCATCGGGCTCTGGCTGGTGAGCACGGCAACCGCCGCGTCGGCGCAGGAGACCACGCTGCCTTCGGAGCCCGAGGCGGACACCGGGGTCACCGCGGAGGAGCCAGGCGGTGCTTGCCAGCGGTTGCCGGGGCTCATCGAGTCGGTGTGCAACGGCGTCGGCGGTGCGCTGGCTTGGGGAGTGCAGCCGGTCGTGGCCGGTGGCGCGCAGGCAGTTCTGCACGAGATGGTGTCGTTCGTGGTGGAGGGCGCAGGGTGGCTGCTGGAGCAGGTCGCGTCGTTCCTCGACACCTCGACACGACCGCAGCTGACCTCGTCGTGGTTCGAGCGGGCCTACCAGGACATGGCCGTGGTCGCCGTGTTCGGGCTGCTGCCGTTCCTGCTGCTGGCAATCGTCCAGGGCGTGGTCCGACAGGATCCTGGGATGCTGCTGCGGGCGACGTTCGGGTACGTGCCGCTGGCGGCGATCGGGACGGCGGCCGGCGTTGTGGTCGTCGATCTGCTGGTGCAGCTCACCGACGAGCTGACCGCGTGGGTGGGACGTTCGCTCGGATCCGACCTGGCCGGGTTCTCGACCGGGATGGGCGAGTCGTTGGCGTCGCTGCCCGCGGGGATGGGTGGGCCGGTGGCAGGGCTCGCGGCGCTGCTCGCGGCGGGGGTGGTGGCGTTCGCGGCGTTCGCCATCTGGCTCGAGCTGTTGTTGCGGCAGGCGGCGATCTACGTGGCCGTGCTGTTCCTGCCGCTGGGGTTCATGGCGATGGTGTGGCCGGCGACCGCGCACTGGCTACGGCGGCTGGTCCAGGGGCTGGTGGCGATCATCCTGTCGAAGTTCGTCATCGTCGCGGCGATGGCGCTCGCCGCGGTGGCGCTCGGTGAGCCCGCGTCGGAGGTGGCGGCCGACGGCGACAGCGGCGGGTTCGGAGTGGTGCTCGCCGGCGCGTCAATGCTCGCTCTGGCAGCTCTGGCGCCGTACGTGTTGCTGCGCCTCATTCCGGTGTTCGAGGCAGGTCTGTCGGGTGACCTCGAGGGGACCTACCGGCGTCCGACCGCGGCGGTTGCTTCCCCGACCGCTGGGCATCATGTGCTCCAGAGCGTGCGTGCCCATGCTGGAACGAGCCGTGCCAACGGCCACGGAGTGCCCGGTGCCGGCGGGCATGCCGGTGCTGCTGCTGGCGCGGTTACGCCGGAGACGGGTGGTGCTTCCACCCGACCGGGGACGGGATCGACGGGGTCCGGCTCGACGGGGCCCGGCGCGGGATCGCCAGCGGCGGGGTCGGGCGCGGGCGGAGCGCCCGCCGGCAGGACGGTCTCGTCCGGTGCTGCGGTCGGGACCGGCGTGGTCGCGGCAGGCGTCGGGACGGTGGCTGCCGGCGCGGCTGGCGCGAAGAAAGCCGGGCAGGCCTTGCAAGCGCATGGTGACGAGCAGCACGCGGCCGTGGGTGGGGTTCGGTCTGCGGACGGAGCGGGGACGGCTCACTCGGCTCCCGCACCTGCGCCATCGTCGCCCCGTCGAACACTCGGTCCGGCTGGGTCAACGTCGCCGCGCTCTGAACCGACGCCGCGCCGGCAGTCGCGGGAGGAGGGGTAATGGACGGGTCGGTTCGCCGCTACGAGTTCGGTGCTGCCGGTGAGGATCACACGGTGGTGCTCGGCCTGCGGGCCGGTCAGCTCGGGGTGCTGGCGGTGGCGCTGCTGATGGCGGTCGCGACGGTGCGAGTCGATGGCAGCGCGGTCGGGTTCAGTCTCGCGATCGGCGTCGTCGTGATCGCTGGGGTGGTGGCGTTCTGGCCGGTCGCCGGCCGAACGCTCGAGCAGTGGGTCCCGACCGTCGCGCGCTGGGCGACAGTCCGCGCCCTGCGTCGTGACCGCTACCTCTCCCCCATGCCGCTGCTCGGCCACGGCCCAGACGGCTCAGCCGTGCAGCATCCGCCACCGACGCTGACCGACGTGCGGCTGCTCGCCGCCCCGCTCGCCACGGGAGGACGGGAGGTCGGAGTCATCCACGACCGCCGGAGCGGGACGTACGCGGCGGCGCTCGTGGTGCGCGGGCGCTCGTTCCAGCTCGCCGACACGCCGGAGAAGCAGCGCCGGCTGGCCGCCTGGGGCGGGGTGCTGGCTGGGCTCGCCCGTGCCTCCTCGCCGGTGCACCGGCTGCAGTGGATCGAGCGCACCGTGCCGGAGGATGCAGACGTGATGGGCCGCTACCTCGCCGAATCGGTTCGGGTCCCTCGGCAGCATCCGACGCTCGCGTCCTACCTCGAACTGGTCGACCGTGGAGGGCCGACCGCACCGCAGCACGAGACGCTGCTGGTCGTCGCGATCTCGAGCGTCCGGGCCCGCCGGGCGATCAGGCTGGCCGGCGGCGGCGATGCCGGCGCCGCCGAGGTGGTGCTCCGCGAGGTGGTGTCGGTCCAGCGCACGCTGCAATCGGCGGACATCGTGGTCGACGGGATCCTGACGCCGAGGTTGCTGGCAGGGGCGCTTCGGACCGCGTTCGACCCCTCGGCCCGCGTCGGGTTCGCCCGCCGGGCCGCAACCGCCGGCGACGAGGCTGGGACCGACCCGGCCAACGCGTGGCCGCTCGCCACGGCGACGTCGTGGGCCAGCTACCGCACCGGGGACGTGTGGCATGCGACCTACTGGGTGGCGCAATGGCCCCGAAGCCCGGTCGGGCCGGACTTCCTGACGCCGCTGCTGGTCGGGGTCACCGGGATGCGGTCGATTGCGGTCTCGATGGAGCCCGTCTCCCCTCTGCGGGCTCACCGGGAGGTCGAGCACGCGGTCCTCAAGGGGCTGGCCGACGAAGAGCTCCGTGCCCGAGCCGGGTTCACCTCGACCGCCCGCCGTCGGCGTGCCCAGGAGACCGCCGCCCGCCGCGAGCAGGAGCTCGCCGACGGGCACGCCGACTACCGACTCGCCGGCTACGCGACCGTGACGGCCGGTTCGCTGGAGGAACTCGAGGCCGCCTGCGGTGAGGTGGAGCAGGCGGCCCAGCAGTGCTCACTCGAGCTGCGCCGGCTCGACGGCGAGCAGGACGTGGCGTTCACCTGGACGCTGCCGCTCGGGAGGGGGCTGCAGTGAGCCCCCGGGCCGGGGCCGGCGCGCATCGGGTGTCGACCGCGCACCTGCAGGCTGCCTACCCGTTCGTGTCAGAGGGCGGACTCGGCGGCCGTGGCGTCTACATCGGGCGGGAGCTGCTCGGCGGGGCGTTCTGCTACGACCCCTGGGACCTGTACGCCCAGGGGGTGCTAACCAACCCGAACATGCTCGTCGCCGGGCAGGTCGGTCGCGGCAAGTCGTCGTTCATCAAGACCTACCTGTGGCGCCAGCAGGTGTTCGGCCGGCAAGCCTGGATCATCGACCCCAAGGGCGAGTACGGGCCGCTCGCCGACGCCTGCGGCGTCCAGCCGGTCCGGCTCGGCCCGGGGCTGCCGGTTCGGCTCAACCCGCTCGACGCCACGGCGTGGGGCAGCTCGCTCGATGAGGGCGAGGTGACCCGCCGGCACCTGAGCCTGCTGACCTCGCTCGCCGCCGCCTCGCTCGGACGAGGGCTGACTCCCGACGAGCAAGCCGCCTGCGAGGCCGCCATCGTCACCGCCTCGGCGCGAGCCGCCGGTGGGGTACTGACCTTGCCGGCCGTGGTCGAGGCGCTGCTGTGGCCCGACGACGATGCCGCCTCACGGATCGCCGCCGATGCCGCCGAGCTGGCGGCAGCCGGCCGACAGGTCGCGCTCGAGCTACGTCGGTTGTGCCAGGGCGACCTCGCCGGGATGTTCGACGGCCGCACCACCCCCGGCCTGGCCTTGGACGGGCCGCTGGTCGTGCTCGACCTCTCCGCGCTGTACGGCTCCCCGGCCCTCGGCCTGCTCATGCTGTGCGCGACCGCCTGGCTCCAGGCGTCGCTGCATGCGCACGCCGACCGGCGGCTGATCCTGGTGATCGACGAGGCCTGGGCGATCCTGCGCCACCTCGAGATCGCACGGTGGCTGCAGGCCTCGTGGAAGCTCTCCCGCCAGTACGGCGTGTCCAACATCGCGGTCATCCATCGGCTTTCCGACCTGCGTGCCGCCGGGGCGGACGGATCCGAACAGGCCGTCCTCGCTCAAGGGCTGCTCGCCGACTCCGAGACCCGGGTCATCTACGGCCAGTCCCCCGCCGAGACCGCCCAAGCCCGCGAGCTGCTCGGCCTCACCGACGTCGAAGCAGAGGTCCTGCCTGAGCTCGGCCGCGGAGTCGCGCTATGGCGGGTCGGGAACCGCTCCTTCCTCGTCGAGCACCACCTCGGCGCGCACGAACGCTCGCTGGTGGACACCGACGCGAGGATGACATGAATACCGGCCCGCGAGTCCAGCGTCCAAGCCCCGACCGGGTGGGGCACGGCGGGTCGTCCTTATCGCCGCTGGAGCTCATCGCCGCGTTCGCGCTCGTGGTCGTCGCGACGGCCGCTGGTCTGCTGTGGGCGACGGCACAGCTCAGCGGCCGCGCCACGTCCGGAGGGTGGCTCGACCTCCCTGCCAGTTCGATGCTCCGTGCGACCGCCCGCGTCGTCGCTGAACCAGGCGACCCGGCGGCGGCGTTTGGGCCCGAGCTCGCCTCACTACTTCCGGGGCCGGTCGCCTTCTGGAGCGTGTTCACCGTCCTGGGCGGTGTGTTGCTCACGGTGGTCGCAAGGGTCGCCATGTGGCGCTGGTCACACCGACGTGCCGCGGAGCCAGGAACGGCCCGGTGGGCAACCAAGCGCGACGTCCGGATGCTGCTCGTGCGTCGTCCGGTCCCCGGCCGTCTCACCCTCGGACACGGGCCGGGTGGGAGGCTGCTCGCGACCGAACCTGGCCACTCGCTGCTCGTGCTGGGGCCGACCCAGTCCGGGAAAACCTCCGGGCTCGCGATCCCGGCGATCCTCGAGTGGCCCGGCCCGGTCGTCGCCACCTCGGTCAAGACCGACCTGCTCGCCGACACCCTCGCCGACCGCAGCGAACGCGGCACCGTGTGGACCTACGACCCCACCGGCAGCGTCACCGGCATCCCCCGCGCTGGCTGGACCCCGCTCGCGAACTGCGGTACCTGGTCCGGGGCGCTGCGGACCGCATCGTGGCTCACCTCCGCCGCCCGCGACGCGCAACTCCAGGAAGCGGACTTCTGGTACGCGAACGCCGCCAAGCTCCTCGCACCGATGCTCTACGCCGCAGCCACGGCAGGTCTGACGATGACCGACGTCGTGCGGTGGATCGACCTCCAAGAGGACACTGAGGTCCGGATGCTTCTTCAAGCCACGGGCAACGAGGCCGCGATCGCCGCCGCCGAAGCATCCTGGCGACGGGAGGAACGTACGCGCTCGTCGGTGTTCACCACCGCCGAGACCATCCTCGCCGCGTTCTCCGATCCAGCCGTCGCCACGTCCACCGAGCAAGCCGACATCGACCCGGAGCAGCTGCTCGACGGCGGCGCGCACACGCTCTACATCTGCGCTCCGCTGCACGAGCAGGATCGGCTCCGCCCCCTGTTCACAGCCCTCGCCCAGCACGTGCTGGTCACAGCCTACGAGCGGGCCGCCGTCCGCGGCCGGCTCGACCCGCCGCTACTGCTGGTCCTCGACGAAGCCGCCAACATCGCACCGCTACGCGACCTCGCTCAGGTCGCGTCTACGGCCGCCGGGCTCGGCATCCAGCTCGTGACCATCTGGCAGGACCGAGCCCAGATCACTGCTCGTTACGGCCATCACGCGGGCACGGTGTTCAACAATCACCGCGCGAAGCTGGTGCTGTCGGGGATTACCGACGCCAACACCACGAGCGACCTCGCCCAGGTCATTGGTGACACCGAGGTCATGCGCCAGTCGACGACCATCGACGCCGAAGGCCGAACCAGCGCTACCCGCGCCAGCCAGACCCAACTCCTCGCCAGCGCCGCCGCCCTCCGCCAGCTCCGGCCCTTCGAAGGCGTCCTCGTCTACGGCCATCTGCCCCCGGTGGCCGTCAAGCTCCGACGCCCTGACCGTCCGGGCTCTATGGGTCGAGAGGGCCGATCGTCGCGCGCGCGAGTGGGGTGACAGCAGGCCGCGAAGCCCTCGACCGCACCGAAGTCCCCGATGCGAGCGCTTCCGCTGCGATGATCCGCACACATGTCCTGCAGTTGGTTCTCATGGACTTCAGCGGCAGGATCGCAGCTCCCGGTCCGGGTCTGACTTGCGCTTCCGCTCGGCCCTGTCGGTGCCTTGCTTCCGAAGTGTCGACCCGGCCTGGGGTGCTGCGCGACGGTGCGGCGTGACCTCATAGGAACGTGCGATGTTGGCCCATCGCAGTGCTGTCCACCGCACCGCCGGCAGCGTCACTTCGCTGACCAAAGGAAGCGACATGGACAACATGCCACACGTCTCGGACTACGTCATCGTCGGGTCGACACCCACGCCGACGAGCACGTTGCTGTGGTCCTCAACCTGCTCGGCAAGGTCCTTGGTGGCCGCGCGTTCCCCACCACCCGGGCCGGCTATGCCCGGCTGCTCGAGTGGGCCTCGAGCTTCGGGGTGATCGACCGGATCGGGATCGAGGGCACCGGCAGCTGGGGCCGCGGCCTCACCCTGTTCTGCCTCTCACGCGGGCTCGCGGTCCGCGACGTGGACCGTCCCGATCGCCGTGCGCGACGCAGCCGCGGTAAGACCGACCTGCTCGATGCCGAAGCGGCCGCCCGGGCAGTACTGGCCGGGACGGCCGCGACCCTGCCCAAGACCGGTGACGGGCCGGTGGAGATGATCCGGGTGCTGCACATCACCCGTGAAACGGCCGTCAAGGCCCGCACCCAGGCGATCAACCAGCTCCGGGCCCTGGCCGTGACCGCGCCGCTCGAGCTCGCCGAGCAGCTGCGTGGACTGTCCCGCCGCCAGCTCGTGGCCACCGCGACCTGCTTCGAAGCCGCCGCGCCCGTCACCGACCCCACCGGCGCGACCAGGCTCGCGATGCGAACGCTGGCCCGCCGCATCGAAGCGCTCACCGACGAGATCGCACGGCTCGAGACCGAACGCGACCGGATCATCGACGCCGCCGCGCCGGCACTGCTCGAGATCAAAGGCATGGGCTACCACGCAGCCGCAAGCCTGCTCGTCGCCGCGGGCGACAACCCCGACCGGCTCCGCTCCGAGGCCGCGTTCGCCAAGCTGTGCGCGGTCGCGCCCATGCCCGTCAAGTCTGGCCGAACCGAACGTCACCGGCTCAACCACGGCGGGGACCGGCAAGCCAACCGGGCCTTGCACACCATCGTGGTGTCACGGATCCGCTGGCCCGATGAACGCACCCGCGACTACGTCACCCGCCGCAACCGCAACGGCCAGTACAAAGCCGACCTCGACACCATCCGCCGTCTCAAGCGCTACATCGCCCGAGAGGTCTACCCGATCCTCATCGACGCGCTCAGCACACCACCCGAGAAGAGCGTCACAGCGGCTTGACATCCATAGGAACTTCGGAAGCACCGAGTTACGCCGAACCGCCCATAGTTGACGCTCGAGGCGGCGGAAGCCATCGTCGCCGCCGACCCGCTCGCGAGTCCCCGCTACGCGCGGGGCCGGGTGCTCACTCGGAAGCGCGGAACCGCACATAGTCGACGGTCATCCGCACACAGGGCGAGACCCGCGGGCTACTCCCCGCTCTGCGCGTGTGTGTGCTTCCGCGGATTGCGTCGATCCGCAAGACGGACAAGTGTCGTTGTCGCCACTGCGCACCGCCGGTCTGCTCGTCGACGACGAACCGACCGAATGTTGCTCGGCCCGGTTTCCCGACCGGTGACGTCACAGCTTCGAGGCGGAGTCCTTCTGTCGGGCGTCAACCCACACGACGCTGACGTCGAGACCTGCGGTGTCGGCGAGCATCTCGCGCGCTTCCTCGATGCGTTCGACCTTGTCGTCCGACTTGTCGTTGTCGTGGAACCGCATGATGAGCAGCACCCCGGCCTGCACTTCCTCGGCGTCCTGGTAGGCGGGTAGCTGCTTGGCGATCCCGCTAACGAGCTTCGAGTTGTTCGCCTTCTTCATCTCCACCAGTGCGCGCCGCGTCCATCCGGCGCTGAACTTGAAGTCGACTGGCCCGCGGCCCGCGTTGGACTCGGGTGACAGGTCGATGTCGTGCGCCTTGCAGTAGTGACGAACGATTGAACTGAAGAGCCGCTGGCACTTCATTTCGGACACATCCCGATTGCCGTTCCAGAGAATGTCCCAGTCGCCCTGTTTCTCGACGCTGTGGCGGAACACCTCGACTAGCTCGCGGACCCACCCGACGAAGTCGTCGTCGGGGTCGGCGGACAGGGCGCCGATTCGGTCAGCGATGTGCCGCCCGTCCTCCCACCAGTGCAGCTCGTACCTGGGGTCGTTCTCAACGTCGTACGGATCCACTGAACTGTGCCGCAGACTCTCGATGTAGCCCTTCACTGAGTCTGGGTGGCGGCGCGCCACTCGTGCGATCTCGTCGGGATCGACCTTGGCACCCAACTCGTAGTTGAGGTCGCCGCGGAGTGCCTCATTCTCGTCGTGGGCGTAGACCCAGAACTCCTCAGGGTCGACCGTGGGCAGATCACGCAGGAACCGCCTAGGCGATAGCAGGACGCCCTTGCCGTTGAACGGGTTCATCGGCAGTTCTAAAACTCCATCACGCCATCGGAGGCGCTTCTCGTCCCACGCCGCGTGGCGCACTGGGAGCGGCTGAACGGGCACCCCGTGAGCTGCGGCCACCTGCGAGGTGTAGGTGACAAATCGGTGCTTGAGGATGTTGCACACGATGTCGCTGATGCGGTCGGCGCCGACGCCCCCCTTGATGAGCACCAGCTCCTCAAACGCCTCCACCCGCTGGAGGCCTGCCTCGATGGCGTCCTCCGCGGCGGCGGCCATCTCTTTCGCGATGCCCGCGCCGCTTCCTGCACCGGCAGTGCTGCCAACCGCGTAGCCGAGGCAGAACTCCTCAGGCTCGGGGAAGTCCAGCAGTCGTGTGGCCTTGCCGTGGTGCTGGGAGGTGGTGTCCTTGCCGGCCTTCAGTAGCAGCGTGAGGACGTGGTTGAAGAATCGGACCACCTCGTCGTGGGCACCTGCCCACACGCCGGTCGTGCCGTTGTCGTCGGCGACGAGGAACGGGTCAACGAACAGCCTGGTGTCCTCACGCAATAGGGCGTCGAACCAGTCGTCGTCATGCGTGGGTGTGAGGCGGAAGTGCTCAGTGAAGCGAGCCATCGCCACCTCCTCTACTCGCGCGTCGATCAGCGTACGCCGCACGCCGGGCGCCACCTCGTAGGCCAGCGCCCTCCAATCCGCGGAGAACGGGGTCAACACCCGACGCTTCCGACGAACACTGATCCCCGACTGATGATGCGCCGGAGTCCGTCGTCCGAGGGATGGGCGGTCGGGAAAGCTGGTGCGGCCGAACGGCTGCGCGTGTCGGTATTGCTATGCGCGTCTGCAGCTTCGCTCCCAACTGCCCGTAGTAACGGTCGTTTGCTTGCCGGCAAGAACCGACTAACGACGCCGGAAGCTGCTCGCCCCGATCGTGGTCTCGCCCCACAGTCGAAGGAGCGACTCGTAGACGGCTGAACCGTGCCAGCGTCTCTGTGCTTTCCACTGCGCGACTGCTTCGGATTTGGTGGAATCAGCCTCTAGGAGACGACTCATGATCTCTCCGACCACTGTCAGGTTGAGGCCAGTGGGGGCTGCTACGACGTCGGCTCCATGGTCGCCCGTGTCGACCTTGGCTCGAATCACGCGCCAACCGCTCTGGCGCAGGGCCTCGTCCTTGTTTTGGTCAAGCCCTGGGTCCTTGCGATGTCCGCCGCCGTCCCACTCCACGGCGACCTGGAGGTCGGTGATCAGAATGTCGGGCGTCACGAACGGCTGGTCCATGACGTATCCGCGAATCCGGACGGCGTCATGATCGAGGTCTACGGGGAACACCTGGGCCAACTCAGCGGCGAGGCGAAGCTCTTCCTTCGATCGCTGACGCGCACGATCGAGCCGGAAGACCCCGCCGCTTTTCGCTCGTTGGGAGACCCGGCTGTCGTGCTGCCTCCGCACCCAGCACCTCGGGCATGCATAGCCCTTCTCGATCTCGGTCGGCCTTCGGACGAACACGTGCGCCTCGCTGCACTCCCATAGCCAGGTAAGGCGTTCGTCGCCTGATGCTTCCGCCAAGGGGACAGGGTTTCGGTCCGAGAACCTCACTCCGTAGTGGCGGGCTCGCTCCACAAGGGTCCCGCCGGTGCTTTCACGCCGGCGAGCGAGTTGAGTGTCAATCTCGCACCAGGGACATCGCCGCCCCCGCTCGCTCTTCGCCCGTTGGACGACGGGTTGCTGCCAGCGATGGCGGACACCTTGAGGGCAAGTCCACCAAGCGGCGTACGTACTTGATGCGCCGATCGTCGCCGGGGTGACCTCGCCGTTCCGCTCGTCGTCCCACTCGCTTACGAGCCACGGCGCCTTCTCAGCGAGTGACTGACCAGGGCGAGCGCGACGTGTACTGGCTGGGGGTCGGACGCGACTGACGGACTGCCAGTCCGGCTCCCACTGGGCCAGCCACCTAGCAACTTCGGGGTCACGGTATTGATTGGACATGGATCGAACCCTACTTGGGCCCTGCGACAGCGCTCAGGCCGCACTGACGACGCCCGTAGCTTCGCGCGGGTGTCCGCACACGCGCAGCCGCACGCAGAAGCATGGCAGTCACGGTTCCCGAGCGCTCAGACCGCTCCGCGAGCCACGAAGACGGGTCCCCGCAGTAGAACTCGCTGGTCGACACCGCCAGCTCCGAGGCCGGCAATCACAGCGCGCAGGTCGGAGTCGGCGCAGGCGACTGCGGGCTAGCCTTCCATGGGGACACTAAGGTCGCTGACGCCGCGTGGCCGGACGAGAGCGGGGCCGTGCGAATCGCGGCAGGGGCTGCAGAGGTCGGTGGCAAGCGGCCACCGGAGTGCAGCTCGGCTTGTGCACCGGCGGACTGATGAGCCCATTGGGTAGATGCCGCCTAGAGGGGAGTCGGGTAGGCATGACAGTAGTGTGGTATGAGGAATTCCGCCGTCACGATGAGCGTCGAATTGCCGCAAACGACTCCATGATGGCGCTGCTAGCGGGGTCGAAACTGGCCGCACATACATTGCAGCTAAACCAGGGTTCGAACCATCGATTGTCGGAGCTGTTTCCTAGTGTTCCCCACATCCGCAGGCTCGACATTACTACGGAATCAGCTCAAGAAATTCTGGAGGACGCGGAGGGTCAGTTGGGCGCCATGGCCGTTCCTTATGTCCTGGCGCTGCACGAAGACCTAGTCGTAGGCATGGGATCCCTACTGCTCGGCGAGGGGCTCATTTCAAAGCAGCGGCTGGCAGGTTTGAAGTCAGCAAATATGCATGCTTGCCTCGAAGAAGCTTCGAAACAGCACTTCTCGGTAGTGCTGCTTGACCTATTCCACCTGGTTCGGCTCTCAAGAAACGCACACATCCACTCGGGAGGACGAGCCGAGTCCCCGCTGGTCAACCGGATCACGAAGGTAGCTGAGAGTTCGTTTTCTAGCTGGGAAGCCTTTACAGGAGACACCTTTCCTCGCTATAGCATTGGCGACAAGGTGCGACTTGGGCTCCCCGAGTTGATTGGTTGCTTGGCGGTTACGAAGCGACTCGCTGAGGAAGCCAACCAATTCCTTCAGTCGGCGATCTCGAGAGCAACGTGGGCAGATATGGTGGTTGCAGAGTGGAGACGGGAGCCCTCGCCCGGCAATCCTGCGCAGACTCTGCGCAAAGTCCGTGGGCTTGCACGGCACCGGTTTGCGGCGCTTTCTCTATCGGAGGATGAGTTGAAACAAGCTTTGGGGAGGGCCCAATGAAGTAGGGCCGGTCCGATTGGACCGGCCCTACTGACGAAGCGGGGGCTCTACCGTTGAGCTACGTCTCAGCGAACTGAGCCGCCAGGAGTCGAACCTGGATCTCCCTTTCGTTCTGTCGGATTCCCCAGTTGTGAACTGGTAGGCCCGGAGCCGAATCCGTGCGGAGCTACCGCGCAGACATGTTACCAGGCGGCGCGCCCGTCGGGCGAGGAGGTCCCTGCGCCACCCGGGGGCCGGCGTCCGGCCGGCGACGTTGGGACGCACACGTCAAGCATCGCGGCGCGCTGCGCGCCACGCACCGGAGCCCGCCCGCCGCTATGTGCGGCAGCCGTGTCGCCGGCCCGCACACAGTCACGGCGATGATCGCGGTCGGAGTTCAAGGCTGGTGCGACCCAGCAGGAGGCCAGCTGCCGCGCGGAGCGTCCCGGGCAGTTGGAAACCTGCCGTGTCGGCGTGTCGCGTTCCAAGGGTCAAGTGTGCTCCGTGTCGCACACGTGGCTGGATATGGTTCTCCAATGAGACTCCCGCGCCCAACCGGTCGACCGAAGGACGATGCGGTCGCCTGCCCTGAGTGCAACCGCGAGCTGCCCTTCAACTGGGACGTCGTACCACCCTCAGACGTCAAACTCGAAGGTCGCTTCGATTACGGCGAAGCGCTCCACCCTCCAGACGAGGGCTGCGCGGTCGCCCGCGTCGCCATCTCGCGGTCCGACGTGAACACGGTGATTCCCGTGGAGTGGCATTGGCGTGACGGCACCGCGGTCAACCGCACGTGGGATGCGCCAGACCGATAACACCCGCGGTGCTGACTCGCGCCACGAGCGACGCTTTCCGCCCGGCCTCAGTCGGCGCGAGTGCATATAGGTGCCCGTCGCGGTCGTCTGCCATCGGTGCCACGTGCACGCGCCCACGCCGCGCCGTTGTGTGCGCTAGTGCCATGGCGGGTGGTGCGCAGAATCACGGCGATGGACGCAGGCGGATCATCCCTACGGACGGGAGGCCCGGGCTTCCAGAGGAGGGCGCTGCTTCCGATAGGAGTCCTTCTTGATGATCTTCCCGCGGTGCACCGTGAGGAAGTCACACCCGTTGACTTCGATTCGGCGCCCATCGATCAGAGTCCCGGTGAGCGTCCACTCGGAGACGCCGTAGTCGGGAGCGAGCGCGTGGTGACGTCCACCCGCCCACTCGGCGTCGGGCATCGACTCAAGGACCTTCGCGAAGGCTCTGCGCACCTCGCCCTTGCCCGTGTACCGCGTACCGCAGATCTCGTCACCACCCGAGGCTTCGAAGACGCAGTCCTCGGCGAAGAGGCTCATCAGGGCATCGAGGTCGTGACCGTTCCACGCCTTGGTGTGGTTCTCAAGGAGGGCCAACAGATCGGATTCACGTTCAGACACGCTAGATGCCTCCGTGGGCGGAAACTGAAGCATCTCAGAGAAAGGGATTTGCGGTCCGTTGTGCGCGGCGGCTGCAGAAGCCCCGTCCGCCCATGATCACGGCAATGTCACCCCCGGGCCATCATGGTGCGGTGCCCTCACTGTAGGCGACCGAGGTCCTCGACCTGCTCGCCGAGATGATCTAGCTACCTGACAGTCGCGTTCGCGGCCCGGACGATGTCGGCGACGACGGTGGGTAGATCCCCGCGAGGTGACAACCCGAGCTCCTTCATGGCTGCCACCGTTCGCTTGGCGAAGTGCATACCGAGGCGCATCTCATGCATCCGCTCAGTCACCTCCTTCAAGGTCTCATGGCCTCGACGGGCCCCACGGAGTCCCTCCCAGCTGCTGAACTCTGGGTAGACCGCCCGCACGGCCTCGTCCTCGATGTAGACGAGGATGTCCTCCCCGCGGAGACCGAAGAGATCCATGCGGCGACCCCGTCCCCTCAGGCGGCGCCGAAGGTCAATTAGGGCCCGCTCCTCCTTGGTACGGGGCTTTCCTCCTGCTTCTAGCCTGCCGGCATCGGCGTGGTCCAGCATCACGCCCATGCCGACATCTAGCACTAGCTCGAGGAGCTCCATCTGGGCGAGGGAAACAACCTCATTGGCTCCACGCATAGGCACGACGACAACGCCCGCCTCGAACAACAACTCCCGATAGAAGGCGCCGAGGACCAACGCATCAACGGGCCCCTCAACGAAGAGCACATAGCGGGTCAGCGCGAGGAGCTCACCGTGCGTCAGACCCAGTTGGGCGGACAGCGGCGAATCTATATCGATGGCCGCCGGTTCGAAGGCCGTCACCACAGCGCCTTCAGGCGTCGGACTCAGATGCAAGTGGCGCCACCCCGACCGGCCCAGGAACAAATGCGAGTGGGTCGCGATCGCCACGCCGTGGGGGCGAGGGTGGGTGAAGGAGTCGATGATCCGCCGCTGAGCGCCCGGGTGCAGGTGCCGTTCAGGTTCGTCGTAGAAGTGCAACACCGCTGGTGGTGTGATCACATCCCTCCAGTCAGGAAGGCCTTCGAGAAGGAGTTGCACGAGCACGTCCCGCTTCTCTGGTGGCGCGTTCGACGATCCGCCCAGAACGTCGTATGCATCACCAACGGATCTGCGGATCTGGGAGAGCGCGGCGTCGAGATCCGCGACCAGCCAGGAGGCCTCGCCCCCTTCGCCGGACAGCTGCTCCTCGAGCTGGACGCCAATCGCGAGCTGCTGATCGCTGGTAAGGCGGTGAAGGCTCGACGCCAGCCAACCCATGTCGGTCTGTAGTTGCTCGAGTTCTGCAGCGCCCTGCGCAAGACCGATGTCCAACCAGGTCCTCTGCCCCGAGGACAAGCTCTCGAAATCGCCTCTTCTGGTGAGACGGAGGGCCGGCGCAGGCTCAGACCCGCGTGTGTCGAGCATCAGGCCTGTCGGGTACTCGCCGTCCGGGTAGAGCTCCAGATGCGGCGCGACCAGCTGTAACGCCTCGGTGGCCACACGACACGCCCGAACGAGCAGCCAGAAGCGAACGTCGCTTTCGAGTCTAGGACGCTCCTCTGAGGTGTCTGGAGGGTCGCGGAGCAGGACGCCCTCGAAGGCCTCGGCAAGGGCGACCGCTGGAAGAACGGCATCCTCGAAGACGTCCACGAGGTCGAAGACTGCTTCATCTGCCGTGCGCTCCGACGCGAGCCATACCACATGGATCGGCGCCCGATCCCGCGGCGGCAGAGATAGGAGATCCACGTATCGACCCCGCCGCGGTTCCGACTCCTCCAACCAACGTCTCAGCGGGGCGAAAGCATCGGGCAGATCGGGAGCGAGGTCAACGAGCCAACCGGGGGGAGGACCTTCCAAGACGAGGGTTCTTGAATAACTGCGCCGGAACTCCACCTCGCTGGCAGCCTGCCACAGGTCGTCGTCGAACCAGCCCCGGCTCAGCCCCCGGGCCTCCTCGACGCCCTCCAGCTCAGAAAGGCGATACCGCACGAGCGGGCGGTCGGCGAAGGACCTGAACAGGTCGGCCAGCGCAGCCGGCTCGATCCCCGAGACCGCTTCTCTCCATGACGTTCCCGCCTCCACGCCGAGCATGTTCCAGAACGCGGTAGCGCGCCGAAATGACTCGGGTGTTCCGCCAGATACGAACGAAGGGGGCAAGGGCAGCTCGGACGCGTCACCGCGGACAACCACGGAGATCTCTGCATGCAGCGGGACTGCCGCTCGTCGCGCCAGTTGCCACAGACTCGCCTTGGATCCGAAAGCGAGCGCGATGGCCTCAAGGAAGTTTGTCTTTCCGCTGCCGTTCTGACCGTAGAGCACGACTTGACGGTCCCACTCGACCCGCACTTCTTGAAGGTTCTTGTAGCGGTGGACCTCGAATTCGAGGACTTCAACGGAGGGGCGCATCACACCATTCTGACAGACGGAGGGCGGTGGATCACCGTCCTGGTCACCCCTTCGGGCGAGTCGGCCCCTCCTCCTCGTCCAGCGAGGCGCCCGTCGGCCGTACGCCCGCCTTCCTAGAATCAAGCCGGCTCGTCCTAACCCTCCGGAAAGAGGGGGGAGGCTTATGTGCGGGTGACGGTGACTCGGCATGGCGCGCAGAGTCACGGTGATGGATGGTCACCAAGTGGCCTAGTAACAGCCTGAGTGCTCTCCTGTTCGGTGCGCGAGGGATCCAGGCGGTACTCGGCCGGAACCTGCGCAGCGGGTGTCTGGGATCGAGCTGGCTCAAGATGAGCAGACTGGTCATCGAAGAAGATGTGCGGTCGGAGTACCCGTAATACGCCGGCCTTCTCCAGCCCGCCGAGGTAGAACGTCTCGTTCAGGTGGATGCCCCAGGAGCGCAGGGTCCGGATGACCCGCTTGTGAGCAGGTGCGTTGCGTGCCGTCACCAGGGACATTCGAAGAGGGTTGTCAGCCTCCGGAAACCGCTGCTGGATGCGCGAGAGCGCCCTGAGGAATGGCTGCAGCGGGCCAGGACTGAGTGGTTGATCGGCGTGAGCTTCTTCATGTTGCAAGAAGGCATCCAGACCACCGGCCCGGTAGATCGCTTCTGATTCTGCACTGAACAGAACAGCGTCGCCATCGAACGCAATCCTCACCTCCGATGGAATTTCATCCGTCGCCTCGTCGGGGACGCGAAGGATGCGTGCCGCCGCCACACCGTGTTGCATGGCTCCGGCTACGTCCTCCTCGTTTGCTGAGAGGAAGAGGTCGCAGCTGAATTCACGTAGGTAAGGGCCCGCGCTGGTCCCGTCAGTGAAGGCCCACCGGGGCACTTCGAGGCCATGGTGTTCTACGGAGTTCATGACGCGCAGGCCGGTGTCGGCATTGTTCCGGGAGATGATCAAGACTTCGACGAGCGCCTCATCGGCTAGTTCGTTGATGCGCAAGAGTCCGCGCACGAGTGGAAGGGCTGTCCCTGCCGCTAGTGGCTCGTCCTCGTTGGCTGTCTGGTGCTCCCGGTAGGCCGCTAGCCCCTCTGTCTCAAAGATGCGGTGAGCTTCATCGAGGTCAAAGAGCGCGCGAGACGAAATGCCAACGACGAGTTTGTCCGCTAGATCGTAGGGCAAGAGTGACTCCTAGCTCACGGGAAGCGTAGTCCCTGACGTGACCGAGAACCTCGCCAGCCGTCCACGCACGCCCGCGCGGATGGAAAGTGGTGCTGAACCGTCGGAGCGAGCGATTGGCGCAGCAACCACGGTCAACCTCCGTGCGATCATCAGGGCCGCTCAGTCGGTCGCGCACATCATCACGGTTTCGGAGAGCCCCTTCGTCATCGGGCGGCGCCGCACACGGCGAACACGGCTGCGGTCAACGCGCCCACCGTGAAGGCCGCGTAGATGGCACGGAAGGCCGTGCTGTACGTCAGTCCGGCGGGGGCACGGTCGTCAGCGATTGCCGTGAGGTGCGCAGCCTCAAGGCCGGTCGTTTCAGCCAACCTGCCCTCGACGGCCTTCATGGCCGCTTCGCCCACATGCACGAGTTGACGGGTTCGGGACTCGAGCGTCCAGAAGGCGCCGGTAGCCACCAAGCCGAGGACAGCTACCAAGGCCGCGACGACATGACGTTCGTCGTCTAGGGCTCCGATGTAGCTGACGGTGAGGAACGCGGCTGCGACGAGGAAGAAGTTCATGGCCCTCATTCGCTGGTCGGCGTGGAGGCTGAACCACCGCCATCCGTGGTCGAAGACCCGGGCCTCGTCCGCGCTCAACCTCGAATCGTCTGACATCTTTCGAGTCCTTCTCCATGTCCGTCTGCCTCTGCGTACGTGGACAACGGAGGGTACGAGGAGGATGTGACTCGGAAGCGTAGGCAGTTATGCGCGAATCGGTACGCCGTGGACACACGCATCGTCACGGCTTCTGTGCTCACGTGGCCTGAGACTATTCACCAGATGGTCTCATGTGACTGGAATTCGGTTAGTCGGGCAGAGATACCGCGACCCTGTAAGCGCCGAGTCAGCCCGCTCGAGACCGTGATGTTGGGCGACGGCTTCGATGGGCTCCCCGCGCATAGTTCGCCGTCGCTCCTAGCGCCACGAGAGGTGGAGCCCGCCGATCCCCCACGCATCGGGACAGGTGAGCCTAGGGTTGATGGCCCCACCCGTTGTGTGAGGCACTGATGCGGCTTTCCGAGAAGACGATCGAACTGAACTTCTGCCATCAGATGTCGCTCGTTCTGGGCCAACCCAGTTGGTGGTTCGGTACTACGCAACGGCAGGAGCGCGACCTCGGCTGGGACGTAGCGGGTCACGTTGCGGGTCGGTGGGTGAAGTTTCAACTGAAAGCATCCAACGAGGTGTTGACCAACGGTCGACGTCGCTTCCGCGGGCACCACGAGCAACTGGTTGAACTGCAGGCGCAGGCAGCAGCGCCTGGGGAACCGCATGCCCCGGAACAACGTGGCTGCCGCCGTGGCGCGGCTCGCCGGGGAGGCTGGCATCGCCCGGCGGATGACCCCACACACGTTGCGGCACGCGGCGATCACCGCTGCACTGAACACCGCGCGCACCTACGTGATGTGCAGGACTTCGCCCGCCACGCCGACCCGAAGACCACCATGCGCTACGACCGCAACCGTCACAGCCTCGACCGTCACGCCACCTACGCCATCGCCCAGTACATCGCCGGCTCCGAATAGAAGTCCGGCGTTTCCGCAAGGTCGGGGATGCCCTGTGCTCGTGAGCGTCGGCCAACCTGGGCCCGTCTACTCCCGATCCTCGACGGAGGCTTTCGAGGTCCTCTGTCGCCCGTTGGACCTGGCGCTGCGTCGCCGCAGCCTCCCGGGCGTAGCTGCTCGTGCCCGCAAGACGCCCGTCCACGAAAGGACGGGCGTCTTCGCGCATGGACGGCTGCCTCAGCCGAGCTGCTCGAGGATGTGCTGGCGGGCCGGGCCGTACATGACCTGCCGGCCGTCTGGGGTGTCGTCGATGAGCTGGCGGGCGAACCGCAGCCCGCCGTTGGAGCGCCAGCCTTTCTCGATGCTCGAGTGCGTGCCGCCGTAGCGCTGCGGGCTGCGACCGAAGTGGGTGTCGCGGAGTTCGGCGATGCTCACCCCCTCGTCACCGGCTGCGGCTACCAGGCGCAGGTAGTCCAGCCGGTTCTGCCCGTACCCGGGACCGGCGACGACGCGCAGGATGTCGGCGAGCTCGGGCCCCGCCTCGCCCGGACCGGCGGTGCGGGATGCCAGCGGGCTCGTCGCCGGGCTGGCCGTGTTGGCGATGTGCTCGAGCAGCGCGATTGCGCGCGCGATTTCCGCGGCATCGTCGGTGTCGATTGTCAGTTCGATGTGCATCGGCGTCCTCTAACTGGCGCAGCAGCAGCGTTGCACTCTAGTTCTCTAGTGAAGCACACTGCATGCACTACTACAACTGCGTTCGCTCCGGCTCGTATGCGTTGCGTCCGGCGCGGTAGCGGCCACGGTCTGTAGCCCCTCGCGTCCGGGAGTCGCGGTACGCAGCGCTTGCGACGCCGACCGGCTTAACCAGGTGGGTACGCCGGCCGATGACCTGACGGGGAAGGCGACGAAGGGGACAATGTGGAAGCGCCCGTGGAACCGCTGTCGTGGCGGACTCGCGTCGTGGAGGCCGGGCTGGGGCTGTGCGCCGTGGTCGGCACTATCGCGCTGGTCAGCACCCGCTGGCTGGTCGTGTTCGCGATGCTGCCGCTACTGGTCGGCGGGCTGCTCCTGCGCGAGCGCACTTTGAGCCCGGAGCAGTTTGCGAGGGAGCAGCGGGTCTGCGAGGAAGCACGCGCGGCCAAGGCTGTGCGGGTCGACCAGCGGCGGGTCGAGGCTTACCGCGCCCAGGAGCTCGCTCGCCTGGCCCGCGAGGCGCAGCTGCCGCCGCTGCTGCGCGAGGTGGCGCTCGACACCGACGCAGGCCCGGCCTGCCCTGCGTGCAACTCGACGCAGTTCGTGCTGCGCCGGGCTGACAGCGCCCGTCGCCGTGTCGGTGTCGCGGCCGTGCTCGGCGGTGTGGTCGGTGGGGCGGCGCTGCTCGCTCTAAACCCGCGCGACTGGATCGAGTGCGCCGTGTGCGCCAGCGTCTACCGGCGCGGCTGACCCGAAGGCGATCAGGCGACGGCGCCGGGGAAGTGGCCACGCAGGATCTGCCCGTCTGACGGTGCGGGCGACCCGTGGCATGACGCGGCCGTCAGCGCCTCCCTCCGACAGCGCCTCAGCCCGCCGGGTCTCCGGCCACAGCTCCTCCGAGCATCCCGACCACCGTCTCCACCAGCACCCGGTGTAGACGTCACGGACCGCCTCGGTGATCACGCTGCGGGCCGCCCAAATCGTCCGTTTACCGCGCCTGCCGATATACCCGGCACGTCGGAGCTCAGCTGCCCGCCGGCCCCCCGTGTGATCGCGTTGGTAGGTTGCCGCACCATCAGCGTGGTGCGAGTACCAGCACGCCTCGCCGGCCGCGTGACCGTCAGGGGGCGGCGTGGCCGGTCCGTTCCGGCCACACCGCCCCCGTCGAAGGTGTCAGCGGGGTAGCCGCAGGATGCCTTCGGGGTCTGCCGCGTAGACGTGCCCGTCGAGCCCGGAGCCGAGCCGGTAGACCTTCTCGGTCCCGGCAATCGACTGCCACGTGCCGTCGCGGTAGGCGACCACGCCACCGTCGAGCACCGCCCAGGGGCTCCCGTCGGTCGCGACCGTAAGGTCGCGGACGGAGCGGGTGGCAGGCAGCCCGGTACCGAGCGTGTGGTGGGCCCAGCCGGTCTCCGGGTCGTAGCGGTGGATGCCGTCCTCGGTGCGGGCCCAGACACGCCCTTGCTGGTCGACCTGCAGGTCGCGGCACTCAGTGGGCAGGTCGTCGTGGTCGCCGACGCGGTGGTTGTACCCACCGATCGGATGCCGGTTGAGGCCGTCCCAAGCGACCCACACCACCTCGCCGTCCACGGCGAGCGGCTCGTTGCCGTCCTCAGCCGCGAACACCTGCGTGTCGACCCAACCCGACGCCTCGAGCCGAAACACGCGTCCGTCGCGCGGCGCGAGCAGCCGTGCGTGCTCATCGACCGTGACACGGAGGATGGCCAGCGGCATCGGACCGCCGGATGGCAGTTCGCGCACCGATAGCCCTGCGGCGAGCGTGAAGGTCCACAGGCGGCCCGCATCAGGCCGCCACTCCCCGGGCTGGTCCACCCGGGTGTAGACCACCACCGTGCCGGCCACTGTGGACCCGGCCCAGAGGACGCCTCCTTCGGTGCGGTGCAGGTGCCAGCGGTCACCGTGATGGACCGCGATCCCGGTCGGCGTCACGGCCACGAGCGTGCCGTCGCGCATCGCGGTGAGATGCCACACGAACGCCGGCGGCAGCCCATCAGCGAGGATCTGCGGGCCGGTCGATCCCGGGCCGAAGCGGGTGACGCCGCGGTCGTGCGCGACCCACAGGGACCCGTCGTCGCTCACCGCTGATGCGCGGATCTTGGTCGTTTCACCGGGAACGGGATCGATCGGGTGGTCGCGCTCGCCGTCGTTGAGCGGCACGACGGATCGGCGCGTGACGAGCCGCAGCCGGTCTCCGCCGGCGTGCAGCGCGACCCAGGGCCGATTCAGGTCTCCCTGCGGTAAGTGGCGCCGCGTCGCGTGCCAGCCGTCTGAACGCTTGATCGCGAGCCGACCGCTTGCGGTGAGGCACCAGATGCCGTCGAAGCTGTCGATGACGGCATCGACCTCCTCGCCAGCGAGCAGGTCCGTGGTGTGGAAGTGGAGGAAAGCGCCACCTGCCTCTGTCGTCGCGAACCCGCCTTGGATACCGATCCGCAGGCTTCCGTTGACGGACACCGCGATCGCAGACGAGGGCAGATCACTGATCCGTGGCAGGCCGCGCCAGGTGAGCTTGTGCCATCGGTCGCCGTCCCAGTGGCTCGCGTGAAGGTCGCACCCCTCATCGTGCCACCGGCCGGCCGAATCGGTCAGCGACCAGAGCTGTCCAGCCGCATTGGTTACACCTCCCGCCCTGGCCACCTCGATGGGAACGCTGACAACACCGGCCTGCGCCTGCGGCTGCGCCGGCCGCTGAAACTCCGGGATGCCGGCGACCGCGCCGACGGAGGCGTCGCGAGGCGTCGGGTACAGCCGGTAGTCCATGAAGCTCACGAACGTGCGGTCCTCGCCGACGAGTTCCCAGCCACCGTCGATGAACCTGAAGTAGCCGTTCGCGTCGCCCCACAGGACGCCGTCAGCCGCGACCGCCACGTCGAAGAGCGGCCGGTCGCTACCGAGCTCGGGCGTGTGGCGGTGCCAGCGACCGTGCTGCAGCTGATACAGGCGCGAGAGCGCTATCGCCCAGACCTCGCCGTCGGGCCCAGCGGCAAGAGCGGTTGCAGCTGCGTAGGGGAAGCCGGCCATCGGCACTCGGCCCGGGCCTGTGGTGATGGGGGCGGCGGCGAGCCGCTCCAGCCCATGGCGGGCGAGGTCCTCCCAGACGGTGGGCAAGGACAGCGAGCGAGGGACCGGCAGCTCGCCGGTCACAGGGTTGCCATCAACAGTAGCTCGTCCTGCAGTTCGTCTCGCTCGCGGGTCAGCTCCTCAGCGAGGTCGGCGAGCACATCGCGACCTGCAGCTTCAGCGGTCTCGACCTCGACCATCAGGGCCCACATCGCCCGGGCGCGGATCTCGTCGTGCTCTTGATCGAGTTGCACCAGCCGCCGCTCGAGCCGCGCGATCTCCGCGCACAGCTGCCCTCGGTCGCTGGTGGTCGCCGCGGGTGCTGCTGCTCCGGCTCGCCAGTCCGCGACGACGCGGGCCAGCAGGTCCTCGTCGCGGGCGGCGTACGCCCCGTTGAGGCGTGCCATGTGCTCGGTCCGGCGGGCCCGGTCGTCCTCGTCTTGCGCGAGATCGGGATGCATTGCCCGGGCAGCCTGGCGGTACGCCCGCTTGAGGTCTTCGCTCGCGGGCGGTGGCGACCCGCCTTCTGAGGTCTGCCGGCAGGCGTCCTGGTGCTGTCGGGCCTGCTCACGCGCGGCGCGGGCCTGTTGCTGGAGCAGTTCGTCGTGGGGCGCGTTCGCGGCCCGCGCCTCCACGAGCCGTGCCCGCAGGTCCGCGACGGCGGACAGCAATCCGCCGACGCGGGCGAGGTAGCGCCGAGCGAAGGTTTCGAGCCGGCTGACGTCCTCCGCCAGCTGCCGTTCTCGCTCCACCACCTGCTCAGTGAGAAGGTCATGTCGTGCCTGAGCTGCAGCCAGCTGCTCGGCTGCGACGGAGACGACCTGCGAGCCGGCAGACGCGGAAGGGCCGCTGTCGAGAACAGGATGGTCGGGATCGAGCCGACCGATCGCGCGCCGGCAGGCATCCGCCAGATCATCGCGGCCAGCTCGACGTGCGAGGTCGAGCCGGCAGGTTAAGGCGGCCACCCTGACCGAAGCAGCGGTCTCGCCAGCCGCGAGAACTTGCCGCAGCCGCTCGTCGGCGGCGTGCAACTCTCCGGTCGCCGTCGCAGCGACCGCGAGGTAGACATCCAGGAGCCTGCCGGTGTCGCCTTCCAGCCGCGGCAACCCGTCGAGTTCCTCCAACAGTTGTGCGAATCGACCGAGTTCGCACAACAGCTCAGCGACCGACAGGGCGGCCGCGTCGGTGGGATGCAGCTGCTCAGCGACCTCGAGGGCGCGCTCGAGCCTGCCGCCGGCCTGCAACGTCTCCACGAGCATGTGCATGGCCGCATCCGTGCCAGCTGGCAGGTCCACCTCCACACCAGGGGCGACCGTGACGGTCACCGAGCGCTCTTGAGAAGACCAGCGGGTCTCGACCAGCGGCCGGAGCAGACGTTCGGCGCTCATGAGGTCATCGTTCGCCAAGGCGTCGAGCGCCACGTGAAGAGCTGTGACGCGGTCTTCGTTCTCCCGCTCCTCATGTGCTGACACCACCCCGCCTGCAGCAGCACGTCGATGCTCGGCTGCCGGCCGCGCCGCTCGCGCCGCACCGTCGCCCGTGGCCGCTGCGGCAGAGGCGCTCGCCTCCCCACGCCCGTCGGCTGGCCGCCAGCGGAAGTCCTCGCGCCAATACATCCCGGTGCCGGGCAGCCCGACCGAACGGGTCCCTCGACCTGAAGAATGGAACGAGACGCCGGCACCGCGCGGGCCAAGCCGCACACCGACCCCCCGGTGGGTGACGTTCAATCGAACACCGGGCAACATCTTCATCGATCGCCGGAACCGGAACCCCATAGCCCGCCCTCGTACGCCAGCCGTAGCTACGCCAGCCGTAGCATGCCGTGCACCGCACCCGGCCGCGCCCTCCCCTGACTGCACGCCGCGCCGGATCGCTGGTCCGCCGCGGGCGAGTGTCACCCCCCTTCGATGAGAGTGGTTCTCGATCCCGGCGCAAACCGCCGGTATCGCTATGTGCGGCTCGGTGTCGACGTCGACGCGCACGAAGTCACGGCGATGGCGCCGGACGCCGGAGCGCCCCTGGGGTCAACGACTTGGCGGCCTGCCCCAAGCACTGCGATGCGCGGCAATCTCCTACTGGCGCCGCGGCCGAGCCGGCAGCGGATTGCGCCAGCGCCGACGTTCGCCCTCGCCCTCCTCGCTCCACGTCACGGTAACCGTGCGGTCCCGGGTTGCCATCGAGGGGGCGGCAATGAAGCTCAATGCCTCACCGGAGCCCACCTCGGCGGTATCGCCCTCGAAGCCGACTAGAGGCAACGTCTCGTCTGTGGCAACATCAACGGATCGCGCGGCGAGGTCCCCTTCGTTGGTCAATCGATATCGGTCCCCTTGCTCGTGCTGAAGCCCCCACTTCACCCGCGCCGGCGGCGCCACGAGACCGCCGCCGACGCCCTTGGTGGCGATCTTCTCCAGGGCATCCACGATGCGACTGGAGTGCTCTTCAGCCACTTCGGCAGCCGCTTCAGAGCGGGCAGCCGTCGCTTCAGCCACAGTTTGGTCTTGCTCCATACGTTCCCGAGCCAAGGTGCGGTCCTGCTCCAGTCCCTCGCGGGTCAGCCGGTTGGACCTCATGTTCAGCACGAAGGTCACAACCACACCGATGAGCGCGACGATTGTCGCGATCGCTTCCCAGTCCACGGTCGACCTCCTCAGAGGGAAGCCTACGGCCATCGGGTGACAAGACATTGGAGCTCTGGCGACCCAGGGGCAGGATTGTGTGCGGGTCGGCCAGCTGGACCGCCGCCCATCATCACGGTAGTGAGTACCCAGAGCCTCGCGGAGCCGAGAGCGCTTCGAGTGTCGCCTGGCCGAGTTCATGGCGACAGGCATCTCGCATCCGCTCGATGGCGAACCCGATGCGTCTTGCACGGTCATCAGGCAAGCCCGCTGTCCCCTGTGCCCGCCCATGTCGCGTCACCGAAGAGAGCTCCTGCTCAATGGTGGCAAGGGTCTCCTCGGCTGCCGCCACGACGTCGCTGGTCCCGAGCAGCCGGATCTCGGCCTGTGATTTCGTCAGGGAGGCCCACGCACCGTGAAGTCGGGGGATGTGCCGAGTGAGCCACATCCCAACGAGGGGCTCCCAGGGGCGGAGCCGCGAACCGGACGCCAAGAGGTTGGCGTGGTTGCCTATCAGCGCGGAGAGTTCGGTTGCCGTCGCCAGGAATTCAACGTACGCAGGGAACCGACGATCGGCGTGCCACTGCGCCTTTGCTCCACGCTGGTCTCGATGATGCAGTGCCCATTGCGCCGCCGTAGTGATGATCGCCACGGCTACTGCGCCCAGCAGGGCGATCACTGGATCCTGCAACGGTTCTCCTCAGATCGGCGAAGGGCGTGGATCACGAGCTCCGCCAGTCTGCCAAGCCACTGCGACATGCAGTCGGCGCTTTGCGCGGTGTTGCTAACCGAGCCATCAGCCCATCGTCACGGATGTGATGACACTCGGTCCGTCGGGTCGGGCCTCGCATGCAACGCCGTCAACAGCGTCGCTCAGCGAGGGATTGGCATCGGTGCCGGCCGGGTGTATGCCCTGGTGGATGTATGGGAGGGCGGTGTGACCGGTGACCCGCTGTTCGAGGTGTCTGCTGACCGATACCGGGAGGAGTTCCTGGTGGCGCTGGAGGCCGCACGCGCGTTGCACGACCCGGCAACCGAGTGGGAACTGTTCCGCGACACCTTGTGGGACCACCTGTCGCGGGTGTTCGGTGTCGAGATCCAGGAGGGCTGGCCCGAGGGGCTGCCCGACCACGAGCACGTACCAGTCGGTGATGCGCGTGCCGTGGCGGGGTGGCTTCGACAGCGTGACGAGGACTTTCAGCGTTCGGCGGCGATCCCCCGGGGTTGCATCTGACGTCGTTGCCGAGGGCGTGGATCGGGCTCACGCGCCGTGCCGTTGCGGTTGGTCCCGAGAGCGCGGGCGGCGGCTCGGAGGGTTCGGGCGAGCTCGTCGCGGTCGTGCTGGTGGTCGGGATCGTCGGGGGCGGAGCCGAGGACGCTGCGGGGGTCGGTGACGTTCCAGCGTCGGCGGTAGGCGTGGATCTCCTCGATCACCCCATCGCGCAGGCCGCGGCGCCACTCGTGGTCGGGGCTGGGGCCGAGGAGTGCGTCGAGCTGCCGGTCGTCGAGTTCGGTGGGATGCCGATCACGTCGCAGGTCGACGTCCGCGAGGGTGTCGCGCAGCTCACGTGTGTGGCGCAGGGTCGCGAGTTCGGTGTCGAGCTCGCTTCGGAGCCGCTTCCAGGCCTTCTGCTGCGTGCGCAGCTCGCGGGTCTGGTCGCGGTCGGCTCCGGCTGCGCGGAGCTCTCGGACCCGGGTCGTGGTAGCGCGGTGGGCGGCGTCGACGAGCCGGCGCTCCTCCTCGATCACCCGCACCCGGGTGTCCAGGTCCTTGGTTTCCGGCGGGGTATTGGGGGTGTCGCGAGCGACGGTGGGTCGGGTGAGCCGTTCGAACTGGTCGATGCGCCAGCGGCCAGCATGGTTGCGGGCGAAGTGCAGGACCAGCGCGCCCCAGTGCTCGCCGGTCTCACGGGTGGGGATGGCCGCGGTGATCTGACCGGGAAGGTGCCGATCGAGGTGGATGCGCCCGACATCGGTGGGCCGGACCGGCTCACGGGCGCGGGCAGCAGGATGCTGAGGGCGGCTGCGGTGGCGGCGGTACTCAGCCGGGGTGAGGAACTTCTCGAGCTGCTCAGGAGGCCGCAGGCCACGTTCGACCTCGAGATAGACGCGGGTGATGCGGTAGACGTCGGCGCGGACCTGCCGATCGGTCGGTTCGAAGGACGGCACGGTTCACGACCTCCCGCTCAAGCGACGTCGCGGCCGACGTCACGCCGCGGCGTCAGCGGCAACTCGGCTGGCGGGAGACGAAGGGCGCGGCGCGCCGCGAGCAGCCCACGGACCGCCTGCTGGTAGACGTCGCGCGCGGCCTCGTCGGCGGGAACGGCTCCGAGCGGGAGCCGTGCGTCGTGGATGGCGTGCTGCTTGCGGTAGGTGTCGATCGCGGCGGCGGCCGTGTCCCAGACCTGTTGTCGGTCGGGGTCGGCGGGGCGGGGGCCAAGCGCCCGCGTCAGGTGCCCGCCCGAGGCGGCAACGACCTCGGGTGTCGTCTTCGCCGGGGCGTCGTTGTCGGGCTGGTGGTCGAGCGCGAGGGTCTGTTGGTGGCTGCGGTGCAGGTCGGCGGTGAGCCGCTCGGCCGGGCTGCGGGGGTCGTGCTGGTGGACCTCGGGATGGGTGGGGTCGTCGATCGGGTCATGGTCGTGGTCGTGGCCGACGAGGTAGAGGCGGTTGTCGGTACGGCCACGGGAGAGGGCGACGTAGCCCCATTCGCGGTAGATCTCGTCGCTGCCGAGCACGAAGGTCGCGTCGCAGCTGAGCCCTTGGGCCTTGTGGGCGGTGAGTGCGTAGCCGTGGGTGAGGTGGCCGGCGTCGAGGTAGTCGGCCGGCAGATCCACCAGGTCGTGCGTGTCGTCGCGGCGGACGGTGAGCTGACGGGTTCGGTGGTCGATGGCGGTGACGGTGGCGCGGGTGCCGTTGAGGACGCCCAGGTGGCGGTGGTTGCGCAGGCACAGCACCCGGTCGCCGACCTGGAACTGGTGACCGGCGGCGGTGAGCGGCCGGCCGGTGAGCTGCCCGTCGGCGGCCATCCGGGTGCGGGCACGGGCGTTGAGGTCGTCGATGTCGATGCGGCGGGCAGCGACCATGACCGCATCGCGACCGTGCTCGGCGCTGGCTTGCCACCAGTCCCCCACGAGCTGTTCACGCACCGTGTCGATGGTCTCGGCGACCACGAGCCGGCCGTGCTCGGCGTAGGCGTCGACGGCGGCGGGCAGGTCGCCGTCGCGGAGCTCGTCGAGCGCGGCGATCTCCCACTGGTGGTGCTGCCGGCGGTTGTCGGTCAGCTCGACGGCGGGCAGCCGGGCGGTGAGGCCAGCGAACGCGCCGCCGGCGTCGATCTCGGGCAGCTGGTGGTGGTCGCCGACCAGGACCAGCTTGGTGCCCGTCTGCTGGATGGCGTCTAGGAGCCGGGCGAGGGTGCGGGTGCCGACCATGCCGGCCTCGTCGACCACCAGTACCCCGCCGGGCGGGAGCGCTGCGCCCGGGCGGGCGAGCTCGGCGAGCAGCCGATCGATCGTCGAAGCCGGGATGCCCGAGCCGGTCTGCAGCTCGAGGGCGGCGCGGGCCGCGAGCGCGCAGCCGACCACGTCGATGCCGGCTTCGCGCCAGGCGTCGTAGGCGGCGCCGAGGGTGTAGGTCTTGCCCGTGCCCGCCCGGCCCACCAGCACCTCGACGCCCTGCCCGGAGCGGGTCAGCTGCTCGACGGCGCGGCGCTGCTCGCCGGTCAGCGTCGCCCGCTGCGCCAGGACCCTGTCGACGGTCTGCTCGTCGACGACGGCCCGGCCAGCGCCAGTGAGCCGGGTGGCGGTGTCGACCAACTGCTGTTCGAGGGCGAGCAGCTCGGGCGTGGTGTAGCGGGGCTCCCCGGCGCCGAGGTGGACGAGCCGGCCGTCGGCAAGGCGGATGCCAGCGGCGTCCGCGAGCCGGGTCACGGGCGCGTTGGTGCCTGTGAGCCGGATCGTGCCGGGCTCGGCCGGATCGAGCAGCCGGTCGGCGAGCCGTTCGACCGCGATGACGTCCGCACCGTGGCGGAGCTGTTCGCACCAGCCCCGCAGCGCATCCCGGCGGGTGAACGTCGAGGCCTTGGCGGTCAGCCCGGCGGGGCCGAGCAGCCAGCCGACCTGCCGCACCCAATCCGGATCGCCGACCGTCTCGCGGGCCGCGCGGGGGTCGGTGACCGCGGCGACCTCCCGGCCGCGAAACCCCAGGGCGGCGGCCCGTTCCCGCCAGCCGGCCCGTAGGCGGTCGGCGTCGGCGTGGGACTTGGCGGCACGGGTCGCCAGCGTGGCGACCTGCGCCGCCCGGGCGGAGGTGTGCCCGTGGCGGTGGAGGGCGGCGAGGATGTCGGCACGGCGGCGGGAGAACGCCTCGATCAGCGGCCGCGGGATGCCCTCGAGGTCGGCGTAGCCGTTGGTGACCGGCCCGAAGGCCACGTCAAGGCGGCGGGTGAGCTCGGCGCGGAGCTGGGCCTGGTAGAGGTAGCCAGCGGTCTTGCCGTGCAGGTACAGATGCCGGGCATCGAGCGACCGCCACCGGCCGTCGTCGGTCGTGTGGGCGAGGTTGGCGACCAGGACGTGGGTGTGCAGCAGCGGGTCGTCCGCACGGGAGGTGCGGTGCCGGAACGCGGCGGCGACGAACCCGTCAGCCTGAACCTGTTCGTGGCCGCCCTTGCCCCGCCGGGCGTGGGCGGCATGCCGTTCGAGGTAGTCCAGCGCCGCGACCACGGCGGCATCGTGGGCCTGGCGCACCTGCCGGGAGACGTCCGGGTCGGCAAGCGCCCACAGCAGCGATACCGACTTCGGCGCCCGGAAGGTGAGATCGAACCCGGGGACGGTGCGGGCATGTCCCACCAACGGCTGCCCGTCGACCGGCGACGCACCGGCCAGCACCGTCCGGAGCGTTTCGGCGGTGACCAGCCCGGACAACCCGAGTCGGGTCGAGGCGGTGCCGAGCCACCGGCCGGGGGCTTCGCCGACGCCGGTGTAGTAGGCCTCGACCGAGGTGGCGACCGTGGTCAGGTAGTACTCGGCGCCGCCGTGGGCGAGCTTGCCGATGTTCAGCATCCCCCGCCCCCTCCCCCGTCGCCGTCGCAGCGGTCGGCGGGCGGGTTGTCGGCGCGCTCCGCGGGCGGGTCGGTGGGGTCCGGGCGGGGTGGCTCGCACTGGGGTGCAAGTCTGTGTCGGGGCTTGTGAGGGTCGCGGGCGGGGCGGACAGGGACGGGAGGTCGGTTGGCGGGACCAGCGGGTCCGGTCTCGCAGCGAGGTCCGGGAGCGGCGCTCATCGCAGCGACGTTTCGGGGCCGGGCAGCTCTCGGGTCAGCTGCCGGACGGGCGGACGGCCGGCTTGTCGGTCGACGGTGCGGTCGGCGTCGCGAGCGGCGCGGCGAGCGGCGACGAGCCGGTCGGCGACCTCGACCGTGCTGCTGCCCGTGGTCTCGGCGAGCAGGTCGATCAGCACGCCGGGGGTGAGCCGCCCGTCGCGGCGACGTTCGATCGCCTCGGCGAGAAGCCGGTCCAGGCTGGAGGTCGCGATCTGCCGGACCGGGCGGCCACCGTCGACGGTGTAGGTGCCGTCGAACCAGACCACCGCGGCCCGCTCGGGGTCGGGGCGGGCGGCGGTGTGGCCGAGCTGGCCGAGTAGCTCGGCGAGCCGGTCGATGTCGGCGCGGTACTCGGCAGCGGAGGAGGGTCCGAGGTCAACGTCCCGGTCGGCCGCGACGATCGCGCGGGCCTCGAGGTCGTCGATGGTGCGCTGCAGTGCGAACGTGACGGCCGGCAGCGCGTCGGGGTCGATGTCGAGACGGATCGGTGGTTCGGCGGGCATGGTGTCTCCTTCCGGGTGGCGGCAGGCGGTGAAGGGCCGCGTCAGCGGCCGGGCGGTGGCAGACCGGGCTCGTCGCGACCGGGCGGCGGCGACGTGCGGTCGGTCGTGTGGGCGCGGGCGATCACGGCGGCGAGGCGGGCGAGCTCAGGCGGGTCGCCGTCGAGGACCACCAGCTGCTGGCCGCGGTGGGGGCGGCACCCGAACGCCGGCGGGTTCGATAGGCGGCCGCACAGGCAGCGGCCACCGCCTGCCCACGTCTCCCGCGTCTCGCCGCGGACCTCGAGGTGCTCCTGGGGACGGCAGTACGCGCAACGGCAGGGGCGGGCGATGCCTGGGCCGAGCCCGGCCGGGTTGGAACACCCGATCGCCTGACGGCGGTCGAAGTCGGCCTGCCGCCGGGCCCGAGCTGCCGCGTTCGCCTCGGCGAGCGAGGCCAGCGCGCGCTCGCGGTCCGGGTCGAGGTAGCGATTGAGCTTGGCCGGGTCGACGCCGGTGCCGTGCCCCGAGTTGGCCGCTCCGAAGCACACCCGCTCGGGTGTCAGCACCTGCCCGTCGTGCGACGCCCCGGCGACCGCGCGGACGTCCACCACGTCCTTCGCTCGGGCGGCGGCGTTGGCGAGTCGCTCGGCGACCCGGCGTGCCCGGGCGTACGCGGTCCGCCAGCGGGCGCCGCCGGCGACCACGGAGGTGAGCTGGACCGTGTACTCGACCGCGTTGATGAACTCACGGGTCTCGTGCGGGCTCACGGTTCGCTCACGGGCCGGGTCTCGGGTCGGGTCAGCGGCCATGCCCGACCCCCTCACCGAGCGCACGAGCCCGGGCGTCGCCCGCCCGCTCGTGAGTCGGCGTCCCGGGCCGGGCGAGGTCCGGCCGGCGGGCCAGCAGCCGCGTGAGCCGCTCTGTGAGGTCGTCCTCCGGCTCACGAGCGGTGCCGGGAACCGGCGGCAGCGGCCCCTCGAACGCCGGTGCTGCGACCGTGCGGCGGGGTCCGACGAGGTCGTCGGCCAGTACCTCCGACAGGCGGCGGTCCGGAGCTGCGAGGTGCCTCGTAACAGCCCACGCGAGCAGCTGTGCACGCACGACCGGAAGCGACCGACGACCCAGCCCGGCGACCGGGGTCGTCACCCGGTCGACCGCGACGGCGAGCTGGTGGTCGTCAAGCGCCCCCGACAGCGCCGCCCGCCAGCCCGCCGCGCAGGACTCGCGGGCACGCCACCGGGCAGCAGCACGGTCGCGGTCGGCCCGTTCACGTTCCCAGCGGGCGTAGCGGGCTTCGAGCTGTCGCCGCTCGGCGAGCAGCCCCTCGAGATCCCACCCCTGCCGGATCGCCGAGACCACCCACCCCGCCCGGCGGCGGACCTCCCCATCCCCCAGCGTGTCGACCGCATCGAGCGCATCGACCACCCGCGCCTGACCGTGCTGCTCGATCAGCGCCCGCGCGGTCGGCTCCGCGACCCCGAGCGCCACCAGCCGCTGCTGCGGCGACGGTGACTTCGCTGGTGGTGGGAGTCCGGTCGGTCTCGCACTCGCCGGCTCCGCCCGCACCGACTCCGGCGGCCGCGGCGCCGGCGCGGGCGACCGCGCGGGACGCAGCGCGTATGAGGAAGAAGGTCGCGCAGCCTCGGACATCGCACAGCTCCTCGTGGGCTTCGACGAGGACGCTGCGGACGGCGACTCACGAACGGCTCACACTGCATGTGGACCGGCAAGGCACCGGAGATGTCTCATCCGGCAGCAATGCTGGTCCGCGGCATCGACATACACCGAGAGGGACGTCACATGGACTTGCTGCACTCGCTAGGTGCCTACGGCGATGACGGCGGCCTTCTTGCAGCTGCGATGGCTGCCTCGGGGTACGGCGCGACTTCCGAGGCCGCACGCGTGCAGGTGCCGACCGGGTTCGATGACGTCGACCGGGTGACCGGCGGCGGGCTACCCGCGGGGGTCCACTTGTTGTCCGGTGAGATGGCGTGTGGGAAGACCGGGCTTGTTGCCAGACTCGCCGTGCACTGCGCAGACAGCGAGACGCCGGTGCTGTTCGTCTGCAAGATGGACGACACCGTCGCGATCGCCCAGCGGATGGTCGCCGCCCACGCTCGCATCGACCGAAGCGAACTCCTCACGAGCACCGGGCAAAGCGCCGATCGGGTCCAAGCGGCGTATCGACGACTCAGCGACCAGCCGCTGGCCGTCGTGCCCGCTGAACGTCTCGAGTTGTGGTCGGTGGGCTGGGCGCTTCGCGAACTCGCCTCCAGGGTCGTAGACCAGCCTCGGCTCCTGGTAATCGATGATCTCGATGACCTGGCTGGCGGCGCCGGCCAGGGCGATCTAGGCCTTGTACCGAGATCGCTCGCGGACATGGCACGGCGGCTCGGCATTGCCATCGTCGTCACCACGACCGCGACGCTGATCGGCGAACGACGCGACCGAAGACCCGAGCTCCGCGACGTCCATGGGTGGCCGCAGATCGCACCCCATCTACGCAGCGCCTGGTTGCTCTACCGAGCCGATCAGCACGATGCGGACTCGCCGGATCGGGGCATTGGGGAGGTGATCCTGGCATGGCAAGCGAACGGACCGACGGGGACTGTCAGGCTCGCGCACCTGCCGCATCTGGGCACCTGGGCCAATCTCCACCACAGGACTGGGTCTGGCCCCTACGGTGCTGCGTCGGTTCGTGAAGGAGGCGAGTGAGTGGCTTCACTCGAGGGCATCAAGGACGACGACCTCCAGCGGTTGCCACGGGCGAGCGAGCAGCGCATCCCTCGCCGCGTGGATGGTTGGCGGGCACACCTCGCCGAAGCTGGTGCCAGCCCACCCGTCCATCGAGCGGTCGACCAGTACGCCGAACTCACGGACCGATCGCGAAGGCGCGTGCGTGAGTTGCTCCTCGAGTACCAAGGTGCTCCACAGGCGCGGACCGCCATCGTCTTCCTGTGGGGCGGCGCCCGCGGCAAGAACCCCTCCCTTGCCGTGATCGGCAACCCGCGTGTACGCAGTGGGAGCGGCGCCCCATGGCTTCGGGCCGCAGATGACCACCGAGACGCCGCACACACATTCCTCTGGAACCCGCGCATCGCGTCGGACGGCATCGAGCAAGACAGCCTCGTCGCACCCAGAGCCGCATTCGAAAAGCTGTGGTCACACCCCAACCTCTCGCAGGGGTTGCTGCCGGGCTGCGGAACCGCCTTCGGGACCAAACTCCTGTACTGGGCTGCACGGTGCGAGCTGGGGTTCGACGTCCCCCCCGAACACCCGATCCCGCTCATCTACGATCTCCGCGTCTTCGAAAGCCTCCGTGCGCTGGGCCTCGCCTACCCGTCCGATGAGGGTCACCCGACCGCATTCACGAACCCTCAGCGGAAGATGCCGTTCGCCACCTACGAGGCCTACTGCAGGATCGCCTACGAGTGGTCGAACCGATTGAACGAGCGAGTCGCCAACATCAACCACGAGGGACTGGACGCCTTCGTGCCCGACGACGTTGAAGTGATGCTGTTCGCCGTCAACGGCGTGGGCCTGCGAACCTCGCAGTGCACCGACGAGCCTGCCACCGAGGGCAGTGACGGAGGTGGACCGGAGATCGATGAGCCACAGGTCGATCCCTCATCTACAGGCGACTTGGACCTTGCAGCCGCAGCACGCGTGCTCAATGCGTTAGCAGCAGCAGCCTAAGATCCGCCGCCATGCCTGTAGCGGGGCACCGGTGGAGCAGTTGTGTACGCCGCGAGCAGACTCGTGTCGCAGACCGCGCATAGCCTCGGGACTCGGTATGGCTCGAGGTGATGGAGTGCTCGGTGTCGTGAGGTGGATCGAACTCGAGCGTCTCTATCCCGGCGATGCGTGGCGCGTCTGGCTGCTGCATGAGCTGCTCCAGGTTGCCGCACGAGAGCCGAGGTCTATTACGGGCATCGCCGTAATCCGCCAGACGACGGTCGAGGAGTTCCCGTACGCGGCCCGGACTCGGCCACCGCAGCCAGCCTTTCTCGCCGTGGCAGAGATCTCCGATGGGGGCTGAGGTGAGGCCGGCGGTCCGTTGCTGACACAAGCAGAGGCGTGCGGGACGTTCGGCTGCGACACCGAGATCTCCTGCACGCACCTACTCGCTGTTGACAACGGGGTATTCGCTGCGGTGCCCCTCCCATGCGGGAGGCTCCGGTACGTGCGATAGCTGGCTCAAGGGACGCGGTTCGACGAGCTCGTGATCCATCGCCTCCCGCCACTATTCGGGCGATCTGAACCGCCCCGGGTTCATGCACCGTCTCCCGGTCGAGTCAGCCTGCGTCCTCGATGCGGGCCAGGACCGCGCCGGTCTCCACGACGTCGCCGGCGGCGAAGCCGACGGTGCTGACCACGCCGTCGCGGTGGGCGGTGATGTTGTTCTCCATCTTCATCGCCTCGAGCACCGCGACCAGGTCACCGGCGGCGACGGTGTCGCCCTCCGCGACGGCGTACTTGACGACGGTGCCCTGCATGGGGGCGACGAGGTCCTCGGACGACGCGGTGGCCGTGCTGCCGCCGCCGCTTCCGGCCCGGGCACGTCGCTTGGCCGGCGCCGCGCCGTTGCCGCCTCCGCCGCCGGCTGGCGCCGCGGCCAGCTCGCCGTACACGCGCACGCCGATCCGCTTGCCGGCCACCTCGACGGTGACCTCCCGGGATGGCCCGTCCTGGCCGTCGCCCGGCGTGGCCGGCGCCTGCGGGGCGAGCCCGCCGAGGTCCCATTCGGTTTCGACGGACACGGTGGCGTGTTCGCCGGCGGCGAACTGCTCGTTGGTCATGGCCAGCCGGTGGAACGGCACGGTGGTCGGGATCCCGTCGATGACCAGCTCGTCCAGCGCGCGGGCCATGCGGGCGCGGGCGGCGTCGCGGTCGGCGCCCCACACGATCAGCTTCGCGATCATGGAGTCGTAGTCGCGCGGCACCTCGTAGCCGGACTCCGCGCCGGTGTCGAAGCGCACCCACGGGCCCAGCGGCGGCCGCAGCTCGGTGATCAGGCCCGGCGTGGGCATGAAGTTGGTGGCCGGGTCCTCGGCGTTGATCCGGGCCTCGATCGCGTGGCCGGTCAGCACCACGTCGTCCTGGCTCAGACCCATCCCGTCACCGGCGGCGATCCGCAGCTGCGCCTGGGCGAGGTCGACCCCGGTGACCAGTTCCGTGACGGGGTGCTCGACCTGCAGACGCGTGTTCATCTCCAGGAAGTAGAACGTCTCGTTGTCGCTGTCGAGCAGGAACTCGCACGTACCGGCGTTGAAGTAGCCCATCTCGCGGGCGACCTCGATCGCGGCCTGCCCGATCCGGTCGCGCAGCGCCTGCGAGATCCCGGCGGCCGGGGCCTCCTCGACCAGCTTCTGGTGGCGGCGCTGCAGCGAGCAGTCACGCTCGCCGAGGTGGATGATCGTCCCGTCCAGGTCGCCCAGCACCTGGATCTCGATGTGGCGCGGCCGCTCCAGGTAGCGCTCGAGA
>NZ_JBGUAX010000017.1 GCF_041821065.1 Egicoccus sp. AB-alg2
CGTGATCGCTAGTTTGTAAGCTCACCTTGTGTGGCTACATCATTGGTGAGGAGCAACTCTCAATTTGCCAGTCTTCGAAAGTCCATGGCTTTATGCCCAAGCTCGCCACAGACGTGTCTCGTCAACGGGTGACCATGAACACCGGTTGCCTGCCGGGCGAGATTGGACAGGCCGACTGGTGGGACACGGCATCTTGGTCGATGTCGGCCGCAGGAGCTTGCGTGAGGCTTCGGGCTGTTGCTGACCGCCTACGTGCGTCATCACCGCCGCATCGTCGCGGTTGTGGCTGATGCGTGGGCCCCCGAGCAGGGGTACTCAAGCCGTTGTCTAACCCGCTGCCGGACGTCTCGCGCCAGATCGAGACCAGGGTCAGCAAGGACTGCTTCGGGCGGATGGCAGCCGTCGACTACCGGTCCCGCCCGGTCTGGCCGGCCGCCCACGTGCAGTTGAAGGTTGGCCTCGAGCGGGTGGCCGTATGGCTCGAGAGGGACCGCATTGCCGAACACGACCGGTCTTGGATCCGCCGGCGTGGTCATGGCACCGACCCGCCTGCGACTGCTGCGCGAGCACCGCGAAGCCCGCCAGAGCCTTCGCGCCGTGACCCCGCGTTGCCAACACCGAACCTGGCGGTGTGGGGTGCGGTCGCAGGAGCGTTCTAATGCCGGCCAGGAAGAACAAGCCCGCCGGGGTCTCCGCGGCCGCGGCCGAGCTGGCGTTCTACGCCCGTGCGCTCAAGGCCCCACGAAATCCCTGACCCCGCAGCGCCAATGGGGCGCTTAGAAAGTTGGTGGTGCGGTAGCTGGGTGAGCGGCCGCTAAGCGTTCTGGACGAGCCAACGTTGCTGTGCCGCGCCCCAAGTTAGACTCGCTGACATCGACGTCGTCGGCGACCCCAATGTCCATTGCCTGCCATCACTCACGCGAATAAAAACGGCATGACTCGCCGAGCACCGCCCTTGTGCCCTAGAATTGCTCGGCGCAGAGTCTATTTCACTCAGAAGCGTTGGGCTATTACAGCGGGCACCCCGACAGCCACGGTGCCTGGCGGAACGTCGTCGAGCACGACTGCACCCGCCCCCACCGTAGCGTGTTCCCCAACCTCGACGCCCGGCAAGATCACCGCTCCAGCCCCGATAGTTACCCCTGCACCCAGGCTCACGTTTCCACTGACGTTAGCACCTGGGTGCACGGTGACATAGTCGCCTAGTGTAGCGTCATGGCCGATCGTAACGTTCATGTTTAGGTGAACGTGACGGCCGAAAATCACATTCGAGGCGACGCTGACGTTCGAGCGGACAATCGTTCCAGAGCCGGGAGTCGAGTCCCTGCCGAATCGTGCAGACGGAGCAATAAGCGGCGAGGCGTCACAGTCGTGCCTGTCTAAACGATTGCGGATTACCGGGTCGGCGATCGCGATGACATAGGCATCCGGGCGAGCAGATAGCAACTCGTCAGGTGTGCCGATAACATCATGAATTTCGATGTTATCGTCGAGAAATCCAAGGAAGCACCACGTCTGCTGCTGCGCATTGATTTCGTCAATGACATCTCGCGCCCCCCTTCCAAAACCCCCCGCGCCAATGACTACGATGCTTTTCATATTGCCGCTCAAACCTCCCAGGGTTCGGCGAGTTTCTGGTCGCTCCCCGTGAATGGTTCAGTGATAAGACCATCACCCGAGTGAACGCCCTTTCCTCGCAACATCGTTGCGAAGGTCCGGGCAATAATGCGAAGGTCAAGTACCAGCGACTGGTTGTCGACGTACCAAACATCAAGCTCGAAGCGCTCTTCCCACCTTAACGCGTTGCGCCCGTTGACTTGCGCCCATCCGGTGAGGCCGGGCCGAACCTCATGTCTCCGAGCCTGCCGTTTAGTGTATAGCGGTAGGTACTCCTGCCTGAGCGGGCGGGGCCCGACGATGCTCATCTCGCCGCGGAGAACGTTGATTAGCTCGGGAAGTTCGTCAAGCGATGAAGCTCGGAGGCGTCGACCAAACGATGTTAGGCGCTCATTGTTGGGTAGCAGTTCTCCCAACTCGTTACGCTCATCGGTCATAGATCGGAACTTCACGAGCTCAAAACATTCTCCACCTAGGCCGGGGCGCTGCTGTCGATAGATGACCGGAGTCCCCAATTTCAAACGTATAAGGACGGCGATGGCCGCCATGATCGGGGAGAGAAGAGTGATGCCGACGGCTGCTATCGAGAAATCCAAGAGGCGCTTAACGACCAGACTATGAGAGAGTCGCCGGCGCTCCTGTGTTTCGGTCGCGACGCTGCTCAAACCCCTGCAACGATTAAAACTCATTCTGATTCCCACTATTGCCCCCGTTGCGGTGCCACCTCGCATAGTGATGCAGGCTATAAGCTACCGAAAGCTTAAGCCGAGTGGTTTGCCTGCATGCCCGCACCATTCAATGCCTCCTGAGAGGCCTGGTAGCGCTGTGCCCGCACCCCGCACGAAGCGCTCCACCGTGCCCCGCATCGGTAGGTTCCCGCGTGGATACCGCACACTTGACCACGGCAGACGCCCTGGAATAGCTAAAGTAGCGCCCATCGGACTACCTCGATCACCTCGGCGAGTTGTAGGTCAGTCATCGAAGAACCTGAGGGCAGACACAACCCCGTGTCGGACAGTCGCTCGGCGAAGCTACCGCCGATGCTCGCTGCTCCTTTGTAGGCAGGTTGGAGGTGCATCGGCTTCCACAGCGGCCGCGCCTCGATACCCGACACCACAAGGGCCTCGATCACCGCGTCGCGGTGGCGGGCGCCGCGCGGTTGGACTGTCAGGCAAGTCAACCAATTGTTCGGTTCACCGTTCGGGTCACACGGCGCAAAGGCCACACCGGGAAGCGACCCCAGATACTGACGGTACGTCTGATTGATCTCTCGTCGCCGCGCCAGCTTGGCGTCCAACCCTGCCAGCTGCGCCCGACCGAGCGCGGCCAGCAGGTTCGACAGGCGATAGTTGAAGCCGACGTCGCGATGCTCGTAGTGAGTCACCGGCTCGCGCGCTTGGGTAGCGAGGTGGCGAACCCGACGGGCGACCTCCTCGTCGTCGGTGACGAGCATCCCGCCACCGCTGGTGGTGATGATTTTGTTGCCGTTGAACGAGAAGACCGCCGCCCGACCAAACGCACCGGCCGGCCGCCCCGCGTGACTCGCACCCAGGGCCTCAGCGGCATCCGCGAGCACGGGAACGCCAAAGTCCGCAGCGAGCGGCACCAGGCGCGTGTAATCGACACATCGCCCATACAGGTCGACCGGCACGATGGCTTTCACCTGGGGCACGCCATTGCGACGGCGCCGCGCCAGTTCATCCTCGACGAGCTTTAGGTCGATGTTCCAGGTGCTGGGATCGGCGTCGACGAACACGGGCGTCGCACCGGTGTAGACGACGGCGTTCGCCGTGGCCGCGAACGTGAGGGTCGGAACGAGAACCTCGTCACCTGTGCCGACGCCGAGGGCCAGCAGCCCCAGGTGGAGTGCAGCCGTCCCACTGGAGAGCGCGACCGCGTGGCGGCGTTCTACCCGCTCGGCCAACTCGGCCTCGAACGCATCCAGGTCCGGCCCCACAGGGGCGATCCATCCGGAATCGAATGCTGCCAGCAAGCGCTCGCGCTCGGCTTCGCCCACATCCGGAGGTGACAGGTAGGTCCGGAACGTCACAGCATGCTTACTTCCCCGAGTGGGACATTGGTCCGTATTGCGGCGGCAGCCTAGTAGAGTGATCGATTCGCCGAAGAGCGCGGCTCAGCAGTCGTGGTACACGGCAGCACTCACTATGGTTGCTGCTGCCTCGAAGGCGGCGATTCGAAGCCGGGACGTGATTGAACGTGGGGTCGCAACGGCTACGACTCGGACGTCTGCGTCGATGCAGCGGTGCATCAGTAGCCGGGTCCTGGTCACGTGGAAGTCGCTGGTGACGACTGTGATCTGGCTCCACCCACGATCGCGGGCCAGGGCGGCGACGCCGCGCGCCTCGTCCCAGGTGGACTCGGGGACGGGCCGCAGGCACCAGACCCGTGGCTCGTCGCAGTCTCCGCCGAGGCGCCCGTAGTCGTACTCGCTGCCAGCCGACAGCACCAGGTCCCGCTCGCCCGGCACGCCCGACAGAGCCAGACCAGCCGCCAGTCGCTCCGGATCACCGCCGAGAACCGCGACGGGGCCGTCCTCGAACGGCACGCCGGTCGGCGGCCACAGGTACAGCCAGGCCCACGCGCCGACGAAGCAGGTGGCCGCCACGGCGCCGGCGACCCACCCGCGACGCCGCGCGATGCCACGGCCCCGTCCGCGGCCAACGGCGGCGTCATTCATCCAGATCAATGCCGCCCAGACGGATCACCAGGCTGGTGTCCGACGTCGTCCCGCCGTTCACGACGACCTGCCCCTCCCCATCCAGACGTGCCTCGGCTGGTGCCGTCCCGGCCCGCGCCAGCACGGCTTCCGCCTGTCCGCGGCCGTCGAGTGCGACGTCGGCGACCTGCCACCCTTCGGGAGCGACCACCTGGAGGTCGAGCTGGGTCGGGATGGCCTTGGACTGCTGCCACCAGTCGAGCTCGTAGACGAGATGACCGCGGTCCATGCTCGCCGGGGCGCGACCCGTATAGCTGAACTCGAACGCAGCCCGGTCCTGGGGCGGCGTCGCGAGGAAGCGGTCGAAGACCTGCACGTCGCGGATCTGGCCCGTCCGGACCGACGGCGCAGCACCGTCGTCGGTCACCAGGTTGCTGCCGCGCGGGGCCCAGACGCTGAACCAGGTGCGGTTCTCGCCCGGCGGGCCCTCGAAGCAGCCGCTGTCGGTGCCCTGCGGCGTGCAGCTGCCGATGACGTAGAGGTCCATGCCATCCGACGGCAGTGGGTTGACCACCTCGACGCGCACGTCCACGTCACGGCGGACCGTCACGACGCCCTCGTCGTTCACCCGCGGATCGCTGAGCGTGATGTTCGCCGTGACGTGATGCTCCAGGTGGACGTCCTGCTTGCCGCCGACCGCGTTGTTGGCCGTGACCGACAGGAAGTCGGCGCCCTCGTCCGGGCCGAACGCGCCCGCGGCGCCCAGCTGCGTGAAGGCGGTCTGCTCCGCCTCGTCCCGGCTGAACAGCTGCAGGTGCCGCTCGCTCGCCGCGTCGGCCAGTGCACGGGCGACCGCCACACCGTCCCAGCCGCCGTCGATCACCTGCGCGAAGGCCAGATCACCCAGCTGGCGCAGCACCAGCTTGCGTTCCGCGCTGCGGCCATCGCCGAGCACCTCGTAGACGTCCGCGGTCACGAATTGGGAGAACTGCTCCGGCGACAGGCTCGCCGGCACCTCGATGTCGCCCGCTACCTGGCCGGCCACGTCCGGCGGCAGCTCGAGGTCCGTCCCCATGGCGGTCAGCAGGTACTCCATGGCGATCGGGTCGATCAGGATCATCCCGTCGAGCGACTCGCCGGTCCGCACCTCGTACAGGTTGAGCGCGACGTCCGCCGTGGTCGGGAAGTCGGGATCCACGTTCACGTTGGAGAAGTGGCCGGCCGCCGCGACATGCCCGTAGCGCTCGGCGAACTCCGGATCCACGGTGGCCGCCTGGGTCACCTCGCCGTGCAGCTGGCCGATCATGCCGGTGGCCGGGCTGTCGCCGTCGTCCAGCGCGTCGTAGACGTCGGAGCCCAGCAGCTCGAACCGGCCGTCCTCGACCTGCAGCACCGCGTAGTAACCGATGAGCCCGCCGGTGCCGCGCAGCTCCGCCGGCGTCTGCACACCGAGGAAGTAGCGACGAGGTTCCTCGGCACCGACGAAGCCGGGCAGCGCGCTCAGCAGCTGCTGGCCATTGCCGATCAGGTCCAGGACCTGGTCGGCGGCGGTCAGGCTCTGCTCACGACCGTCGACCAGCTCCTGCGGCATCCAGCCGTGCCCGGCCTCCGCCAGCCGGGTGCGCGCCTCGGACAGGCGCTCCAGCGACAGGTCGTTGAGGATGTCGCGCGCCTCCAGCAACGGGGCGAGGTCGAGCCGGCCGTCCTCGACCCGGACGTCCAGGCCCGATCCGATCAGGCGCTCGCCGCGCTCCACGGCGGTGTCGGCGAGCTCGGTGGTGGCCGAGGCGACGCCGACGACCGCCCGGGTCGTGTGCACGCTGTGGCGCACGACCGGCAGGTTCGCCGCCATGCCCCACAACGGTCCGGAGGTCCGCGACCGCGCCGTGGCGAGTTCGCGCTCCGCACGCCGGACGGCGTCGGAGGCGCGGGTCATGTCACCGGTGCCGGCGGCGGCCTGCACCTCGCTGAGGCTGGCCTGCGCCGCCGTCAACGACCGGCGCACGACCAGGGCGTCACTGACGAACAGTGCGGCCAGGATGCCGCCGAGCAGCACGAGGCCACCCAGCAGCGGCAGCCACAGCCACGCGCGTCGCGGGCCGCGACGGCGGCGGCCCTTGCGCTTGCGCACGCGGACGCGCTCGCGCTGCGGCGCCGCCTGCTCCTCTTCCGCGCTCAGAACCTGCCCCCGACGACCTCGGCGGGCCGGAGCCTACAAGCCCGGCCCGCACACGCAGATCGGCCCGCCGGAGCGGGCCGATCCCGGAACTGCTGCTGTGTCAGGCGCTGACCTTGGCGTCCTCACGACGCCGCAGGGCCAGCAGCCCCATGGCCAGCAGCGCCAGACCCACCGCGGTCAGCACGGTCACCTGCGAGCCGGTGAAGGGCAGGGTGCCCGTCCCGGTCCCGGTGCCCGGCGTCACGCCGACACCGGCGCCGTCGTCGTCACGAGCGTCGTCCTCGTCCTCGACGACCTCGACTTCGTCGCCGGCGGTACCGGACTCCGCGCCCACGACCGTGACGGTGATGGTCTCACCGGCGGCGTCCTGCGGCACGGCGAAGGAGAACGCGGCCTCACCCTGCGCGTCGGCGTTGAAGGTGTCCGTGTAGAACACCGTGGTGTGCTGCGCCGTCGCGACGAGCTCCTCGCCGCCCTGGGCGCCGACGACCGAACAGGTCACGGTGTCACCCGGCGTCGTCCAGGTGCCACAGCTGACGCCGAAGTCCTCACCCGGCGGGTACTGGGCGAAGGCAGTGCCGATGGACATCGCCATGACGGCGAGCGTCGAGATGGCGAGCACGACGAGCGAACGAATCCGCTTCTTCACAGGCTTTTCCTCTCCGTCCCCCGTTGAGCGGACCCCCACGAGGAAGTACGTCTTGCGTCGTATGCCTAGGTCAACTGATCAAGTGCGGTGTCGACAGGCGGCGCCAACTCTAAACAACTCATCAACGAATTGTCACCCCTTGGCGGGCAGACGGCCGGCCACCATCCCCGCTCTGACTAGTCAGCGTGCGTTTCCCGCACGGAAGGATGGCGGTGCCCCGACCTGGGCGAGTACGAACGCGGGCAGCCTCCGCGAACGCGTTCCTCGGAAGGAGCGGCCGAAGGGTCGGGCAATCTTCACAACTACTCTCAGTGACATTCATGTACGCTGCGTGAGTTCCTAAGGAGCGTCCTCGCGGTTCGGGGGCTTGGAGAGGAGAACGCGATGGAACGCAAGACGGGTCGCCGGGTGTCGCGATGGCGCGCCCTCGTGGTCCTGGCCGCGCTCACCGGCAGCATGCTGGCCGGTGTCGGGGCGGCTGCTGCGGACGACGCAACGGCCACGTCTCGCGGCATCAGCTGGACGAGCACCGTCGACATCGTCGACTTCGTCGTGACGCCGACCCAGGGCTTCAGCTGGACCCGTGGCATCAGCTGGACCGCCTCGCCGGGCTTCAGCTGGACCCGTGGCATCAGCTGGACCGCGACGCAGGGAATCAGCTGGACCAAGGGCTTCAGCTGGACGGCCTCGCCGGGCTTCAGCTGGACCCGTGGCATCAGCTGGACCGCGACGCAGGGCATCAGCTGGACCAAGGGCTTCAGCTGGACCGCCACGCAGGGCATCAGCTGGACCAAGGGCTTCAGCTGGACCTGATCGGGGGCGCATTTCCGCCCATGATCTTCGCCGGCCGGCCACACTCCACGGGGTGGGCCGGCCGGCCCGTTTTCTGAGACCGGCCTGACGGCGAGCGCGAGGACAAGCGATCAGCGCCAAGGTCGAACGCTACGTCGCGTTCTGGGTGTTGCTGGGGGTGGCGGCCCTCGGCGGCGTCATCCTGCTCACCGAGGTCCAGGCCCCCGACCTCGGCCCGCTGCTGCTGCTGGTGGCGGCCGTCGCCGTCGCCGAGCGCGTGGAGCTGCGCTTCACCTTCGAGCACTCCGACATCGCCATCACGCTCGTCGAGGTGGCCATCACCGCCGGGCTGCTGCTGGTGGCGCCGACCGAGGCGGTCGTGGCCACGGGCCTGGGCATGATGATCGGCCAGGCCTCGCGCGTGCCGGACCTGGTCAAGGTCAGCTTCAACACCGGCCAGGCCATGGTCGGCACCGCCGTCGCAGCCCTGATCCTCCACTTCGGCCCGTCGATCGGGCCGCTGGTCAACGGCCGCGCCGTCGTGCTGGTGCTGCTCGGCATGGCCCTCTACGTCGCCGTGAACTCCCTGGCCGTGCTCGGCCTGCTCACGCTCGCCGAGCCCAGCGCCCGCGAGGGACTCGTGGGGCAGCTGCCGCTGGGCGCGATCTCGGCGCTCGGCAACGCCGCCATCGGGGTCGTGCTGGCCGCCCTCCTGGTCGTCCAGCCCGCGCTCGCGCCGTTCATCCTCGTCCCCGCCGCGGCCGTCTACCTCGCCGCCCGCGGGGCCCGGCGCACAGCCGACCTGCTCGGCCGCGTCCGCATCGACCGTGACCGGCTGACGCGCGTCGTGGACGGCACCATCGACGGCATCCTGCTGCTCGACCGCGACGGGGTCGTGCAGGTCTGGAACGCCGCCATGGAGGAGCTGACCGGCCTGTCCGCGGACCGGGTCGTGTCGCGGCCGGTCGCACGCGTGATGACCGAGTCGGTGCGCGAGGGCGACGGCGAGGTGGTGGGACGCTGGCTGATCGACGAGGCGCACGAGGGCGCCCAGCACCGCGAGTTCGACGCCCGCATCCGCCACGTCGACGGCACCGCCCGCGAGGTGCGCGAGAACCACTCGCTGATCTTCGACGATCGCGGCCGCTGCACCGGGGACGTGGTCGTGATCCGCGACGTGTCGCGGCAGCGCGAACTCGAGCGGTTGCGCGGCGACTTCGTGGCCCGCGTCTCGCACGAACTGCGGACGCCATTGACGCCGATCCGCGGCTTCGCGTCCGTGCTGTTGCGCAAGGGCGACCAACTCGACCCGGCCAGCCGACAGGAAGCGCTGGAGCGGATCGTGGAGCGCTCCGACCACCTCGCGGCAGTCGTCGAGGACCTGCTGCTGGTCACGCGACTGGACCAGCGCGAGGTCGACGAGCTGGTCCACCCGGTGCCGACCGACCTGGGGCCGCTGCTGGAACGCGTGGTCGACCACTTCCGCCAGCGCGAGCCGGGACGCACCATCGCCTTTTCCGCCTCACCCGGTACCGGCGAGGCACTGGCCGACCCGGCCCGCACCCGCCAGATCGTGACCTCGCTGCTGGACAACGCCTGCCGCTATTCACCCGAGGACACCCCGGTCGAGGTCACGCTGGACCAGGTCGGCGACGACATACGCGTCCGCGTGATCGACAGCGGGCCCGGCATTCCGCGCGAGAACCGTCAGGCCATCTTCGAGCAGTTCCACCGCCTGGAGGACCCCCTGACCATGCGCACCGGCGGGGTCGGTCTGGGGTTGTTCATCGGTCGTCGCCTGGCCGCCGCCATGCACGGCGGTCTGGACCTGGACGAGCCCGCAGCCGCCGGAGGCAGCACCTTCGTCCTGCGTCTACCGGCCGCAGTACCCGTCGCCGGCATCGAGTCCCGCGATCTGACCGGGTGAAATAGCGCGTCGTGCTACCGTCATGGCACGGTCTTTGCGTTGGGGCAAGTTGGCATGGACCGCCGGGGACATTAGGCACCCACCGCCCACGCCAAAGGACGCGCACATGGCACGCAAGATGAGTGACGATCACAAGGCGGCACTCGCCAAAGGCCGCGCACAGGGACGCGCCGTTCGCGACTACCTCGCCGCCCTCGAGCAGGACCGCAAGCCCGGCCGTCGTATGGATGCGGACACCGTCAAGTCCCGCATCGAAGAAGTGCAACAGAAGATCGACGCCGAGCCCGACCCGGCCAAGCGCGTGGAGATGATCCAACGCCGCCTCGACCTCGAGGAACGCCTGGTCAACATGGCGGAGGACGTCGACCTCGAAGCACTCGAGCAGGGCTTCGTCGACGCCGCCGCGGAGTACTCGGAGCGCAAGGGCATCACCTACACCGCCTGGCGCGAAGCCGGCGTCCCGGCGGCCGTGCTCAAGCAGGCCGGCATCCGGCGCACGCGCCGCACCAACGCGGCCTGACCCACCGAAACGTCCGCGCGGGGCCCGCCATTCGGCGGGCCCCGCCTTTTTTGCGTCCCGCGGGCGTCAGCCACGTCCGGGTGCGTCGTCGCGACCGGAACCGCCACCGCGGGCAGCCTGGTCGCCTGCGTCGTCGTCCGTGTCCCCGCGCTGCTGGCCGGGCGCGTGGTCGCGGCCGCGCCCGTTGCGCCCCGACGCGCCGGCAGGGTCGTCGCGTCCGCCGGCCTGCCCGGCGTTCCCGCGCTGTGGCCGATCGCCCGCGGCCGACGAGCCGGCGTTCCCAGCCGCACCGGACCGCCCGTCCGCCGCCACCCGGTCACGGGGCGGCTCGCTCGCCCGACTGCGGGGCGGTTCGGTCGCCCCGCCGCGCTCGCCCGCCACCGCCGGCGGCGGAGCGGCGATCGGCGACGTCTCCGCGGTGCTCACGAACAACCCGTCCTGCCAGCGCAGCAGCGGCGTCGTGACCTTCGCGTCGCCGCCACAGGTGAGCGTGAACGCCTCCATGGCCCGGGTGTTCTTCACGCGCATCCGTTCCGGCTTCGGGGACGCGAGCGGGCAGGTCGACGGGATGCGCAGGTCACCGTCGGACGCGACGGTGGCCAACAGCACCGCCGGGCCACGGTCGTCGAGGAACGGCGCGACCGCGTCCTCGCGCCCGTTGCCCGTCACGTCGCGGGCGAGTGGTGCACCCAGCCGCTGCGGCGCGCCGCCCGTCACCGAACCGACCGCCACGTAGGCGTGGCCGTCCCAGGCCGCCAGGGTGAGCTCCAGCACGCCGGCGGGTGTGATGGCGGACACCAGCAGCTCCGGCGTCCCGTCACCGATCAGGTCCACGGTGAGGTGGTCGAAGGCCACGGCACCGTCGACGTGCTCGTAGAGGAACGCCGCCCGCTCCGCATCACGCGACGTCCCACCGGCGTCGCCGTCGCCCGGCGCGCCGTCCTCCGAGGCGCCGTCGGCAGCGTCCGCCGGCGACGTCCCGGCCGCGCCCGGGTCGGCGTGGGCGGCCGGTTCGCCCTCACCGGCCGCCGACCGGTCGTCGTCGCCCAGCGTCTGCGCCTCGGGCACGGGGGTGGCGGTGAGCTCGGACGGCTGGCCGACCTCGGCGCACGCCGAAAGGGCCGTGGCCAGCATCGCCACGGCCGCCACCCGGCCACGCCCGCCGCTCACGCCGCCCTCACCGGCACGCCTCTCGTCCGAACCGTGCAGGAAACCCGGGAAGGACACGTGTCCCGTGGCGTAGGCCCGTTCGGAGGTCGGTGGACGTCGGAATGGCCGCATTTCGGTCCATCCCGCGCCCCCACGGCCGGCAGGCCGCCGGCGCGGTCGCGTCAGCTCAGCAGCTGGACCCGGTCGTCGGGCTCCCAGGCGACGCGCTGCTCGCCGGCCAGAACCTGCAGCGCCGCACGGGTGGAGGCCTCCGCCGCCGGCCACAGTCGCGGATCCACCTCGGCGTAGATGCGCTCCACCAGCTGGCGAGGCGTCATCGGGCCCTCGCCCAGCGCGGCGAGGATCTGCCCGCGGCGGAACGCGCGGTGCTCGCGGTAGTAGGTGAGCACCGCGTCCGGGTCCTCCGTCAGCTCGGGCCCGTGGCCCGGCAGCAACGCGTCAGGGCCGACGGCGGCGAGCTTGCGCAGCGAGTCGAGGTAGGCCGCCAGGTCCCCGTCGGGGTGGGCGACCACCGAGGTGCCGCGCCCGAGCACGTGGTCGCCGGTGAGCACGGCGCCCGTCGGGGCCCGCAGCGCGACGTGGTCGGCGGTGTGCCCGGGCGTGGCGAGCACCTCGAGGTGCAGGCCGCCGACGTCGACGTGGTCCCCGTCGGCCACGAGCCGACCCGCCGGTCCGGCGACCTCGGGATGCGCGGCGACGACCGTGGCGCCGAACCGGCCCGCCCACGCCGCGGCCGCCTCGGCGTGGTCGACGTGATGGTGAGTCACCACGATGATCGCGACCGCCGCGTCCAGCTCGGCCGCCACGTCCTGTACACGCCCGAAGTGCGCCGCGTCGTCCGGGCCGGGATCGACGACCACCGCGACGCCGCTACCGGGCCGCGACAGCAGGTAGGTGTTGGTGCCGTCGAGCGTCATCGGCGAGGGGTTGGGTGCCAGCACCCGGGTCGTCACCTCGTCGAGCCTGGCGACCGGCGGCATCGCGCCGAACGCCGGCAGCGACCACGCGGCGCGGGGGTCGGGGGGCGGCAGCGGAGGTGAGGTCATCGCCGCATCAGCGTAGGCGCACGCGAGCGGGCCCCGGACGGGGGGAGGTCCGGGGCCCGCGTGCCGGCCACCTGCGGAGGCGAGGAGGCCGGCGGTGACGTGCTGGCGGAGGTCGCGCGCCCCGGGGAGTCATCGACCGCCTCCGGTCGCGCGCAGCACGTCACCGCCATCGGGAGAGCAAGGGTGCGATGTCCCTGGTTCGCACGCGAGGGCGGAACGTATGTGTGCGGGCCGCAGGATTGTTTTCGGTCGCGCGATGCGTGAACGGCGGCGTACGGCAGGACGCACGAGCAGGCCCGGTCGATTCCGACACGCCGGACAACGCGGGAGCGGCGGCCCGTCTCCGGACCGCCGCTCACCTCTCCCGCCCTGACGGCTCCCGCTCCGTCTCCCTCAGAAGGAGGTGACGGGAAGGTTACCGACGGACGGTGTCCGACGGAAGGGGGCATGGGGTATTCGCCCCGTCTACCGCACGGTTTTCGCGCGAAGCGCGCACTTTCGCTACGGCCAATTCCCGACACTGGCCTGGCCATGCGGCCGCCTCGCCTGGTACCGCGTGACATCACCCAAGGCCGTCCGCTGCGCCTCACGCCATGCGGGTCGGGCGTCAGATCGGCTCGGGGTCGCCGCCGTCGGGATGGCGCACCAGCACCCGGCCGTCACGGCGCACCAGTTCCGGCTGGATCCGCCGCTGGTCGACCGCGTCGGTGGTCGCCGCCTTCCACGCCTCCTCGACGGTGTTGAACGTGCCCAGCTGCTGCAGGTTGCGCCGGGTCGGGAAGATCACGACCGCCTCGCCGCGCTCGTGCGCGCCCAGGGCGTCACCGGGAGTGGTCCAGCGCACCTCGGTGGTCTCAACGTCGTCCGGGGTGGCGGTCTGCCCGCCCGGCAGGCGGGCCAGGAAGAACCGCGTGTCGAAGCGGCGGTGCTGCCCCGCGGGCGTAACCCACCACGACCAGAAGCGCAACAGGCGCAGGTCGAGCACCAGCTCCTCGTCCTCCAGCCAGCGCCGCCAGTCCCAGGCCGCCGCCCGGTCGGCCAGGCGCTGGCGGGCGGTGACGAACGAGCGAGTGCGCAGGTCCTCGTCGGTGACCGGCGTGCCGTCCTCGCGGGTCGCCAGCAGGACCCCGACCTCCTCGAACGTCTCGCGCACGGCGGCGACCAGCAGCCCCTGGGCCGCCTCGGCGGACTCGGCGCCCAGACGCTGCTGCCAGCGCGCCGGGTTGTCCCCGACCCACCGCGCCGCGTCCAACCCGCGATCCATCGGGTCGACCTTGCCGCCCGGGAAGACCAGCGCCCCGCCGGCGAAGTCGGCCTGCAGGTGGCGCTCCAGCATCAGCACCTCGACCGGCCCCTCGCCGCGTCGCCGGTCGCGCACGACGAGCACGCTGGCCGCGTCGACCGCGGGGGCCGTGGTGTCCCCCGTGAGACGGCCGGCCCGCGTCCGTTCCTCCTGCGCCACGTGCGCTCCTGTTCCCCCGCGCGGTGGTTCCGCGAGCACGAGTTTCGCATGGCGCGCGACCCGCGAGCGAACGACATACCGGCCGGCTTCCCACCGTGCGGTGTGCGAGTATTCCGGCCGCGCCCGCAACCGACCTGGGCACGGCGACGTCGAAGCGGGGTGAGACGTCGGCATCGGGGGTCTCGCCCGAGCGTGTCGAGGCGCGCGGCGCGGGGGAAGTAGAGGGAGTCCGGAGTTGGCGAGCGGGGTCGTGGGACGGCGGGTCGTGGCAGCCGTGGTGGCACTGATGTCGGCGTGGCTGCTGCTGGCCGCCGCGCCCACGACCGCGCGCGCCGCCGACGGCGAGGGGCTGCAGCGCATCGACCTCGGCGCCACCGTCACGGCCAACTTCGGCCGCGGTGCCGGCGCCGGGTCCTGGACGCTGGTCGGGATCGAGTTCTCCCCCCGCGTCCCCATCGCCGGGCGCGTCGAGGTCGGCGGCATGGGCATGACCCGTGGCGGGGCGGTCCACGAGGTGGAGGTGTCGGCCGGCGCCACGAAGGTGTTCCACCTGCTGCTGCCGCCCTCGGAGGACCTGCAGGCCAGCTTCGTCGCGTCCGACGGCACGCGCGTCACCCTGCCGCGTCCCCAGCAGGTCGGCCGCGAGGACGTGCTCGTCGGCGCGATCGGCGCGGCGCCGGCCCTGCCCACGCCGCTGAACGTCGCCGGTCTGGACCGGCCGATCAACGGCGTCGCGGTCGACCCGGCCGTCGTCGACCTGGGCCCGCGGGCCCTGGACGCCCTGGACGCGCTGGTGGTCCCGGCCGCGGACCTCGCGGCGATGGACGACGCGCGGCGCCACACCCTGGCCGTGGCGGCCACCAGCGGCCTGGACCTGGTCGTGCCGGTGCGGGCGGGCGACGACGCGCTACCGCTGCCGTGGAGCCCGATCGACGGGACGGACGCGGGTGCCGGCGGCGCGGCGGTGCTGCGGCCCAGCCCGGGGGCGTGGACCGTGGACGCCGCCGACCTCGACACCGGCGGCGGCGACGGGGTGCTGGTGGCGGCCACCAACGCCGGCCGTGGCCGGGTCGTCGCACTGGCCCAGGCGCCGGGCGAGCCCGGCCCCCTGACCGACGCGGGCGTGTGGGCCGAGCTGTTCCAGCCGCGCGCCGACCTCGGGATGCCGCTGGGCAGCATGGACGACGGCGACCTCGGCAACCGACTGTTCGGCGGCACCTCGACGTTGCCGGGCATCGCCGGGGCGCTGGTGTTCCTGGTCGTCTACCTGGTGCTGGTCGGGCCGGTGAACGCGCTGGTGGTGCGGCGCCTGGGCCGCCGGGAGCTGACCTGGGTCACGGTCCCGGCCGTCACGGTCGTGTTCACCGCCGTGGCCGCGCTCACGGCCGCCGGCGGCGGACCGTCCAGCACCCCGGTGACCCGCGCGGCCTGGTGGCTGGACGGCGTCGGGCAGGAGGTCACGGCGCTGAGCCTGCAGGCCCCCTCGCGCGGCACCCACCAGGTCACCTTCCCCGGCGCACGCGACACGATGGTGGGCACGTTCTGGAACGACGTGACCTCGTTCAACCGCTTCGACGGCACCGACACCACCTTCAGCGCCCACCTCGAGGCCCTGCAGACCACCACCGCGGTCGCGTTCGGGCCGGCCTCGGCACCGCCGCCGCTGGACGTCACCGCCACCTACACCGACGGTGTGCTGGAGGTGAACCTCGCCAACCGCGCCGAGGTGGACCTCGAGGACGTCCGGATCCTGGCCGCGACCGCGTCGAAGGAGCTGGGCACGTTGCCGGCCGGCGACGACGTCACGGTCACGGTCGACGACCTCGAGGCGACCCTGCCGCGCCCACCCGGCGACCAGGGGCTGCGCATGATGGGCGGAATGCGGGGCGGGCAGGGCAACGGCGAGCCCCCGGGCCCGACGGCCGCCGAACGCCTGCTGGCCTGGAACGTCCTCGACCGCAGCCCCGGGGTCGTGTGGGTCACCGCGGCCACCCGTCAGGACCTGGGCTTCACGCCGCCCCGCCTGTCCGGCTCGGTCGACGACCGCGGCAGCTTCGTGGCCGTCGGCGTGACGCCGGCCCACGACGGCGCCACCGTCCTGCCCCACGAGGTCCGGCGCGACCTGCTGCGCCGCGGCGTGTTCACGCCCTGGCGCCAGCACCCCCTGACGGTCGACGGCGAGATGGAGGTCGTCCTGCGTTTCCGGCTGCCGGCCTCGGACACCGCGACGGCACTGGTGTCCACCCTCGACCAGGGCGGCGCCGTGCGGGCCATGGACATGGGGATGATGGACCCGTGGGGCGACGGCTGCTTCGAGGTGACGCGGGTCGACGCGGACGGCAACCAGTCCGAACCCGAGGAGCAGTGCGGCCCCGAGGTGGCCTGCCCACCGGGCTCGCGCGAGTGTGGCGGTGACGAGCAGCGCGTGGAGGCCTGCTTCGAGGACGGCTCGTGCCAGATCGCCGAACGCGTCGCCGTCGCGCAGGCGCCGGCGCCACCGCAGGAGGGCTTCGAGGTCTACGACCGCCAGCAGCGCGGCTGGGTGCCCGCCGCCGACGTCTTCGGCAAGGACGGGCGCGGCGATCCGGCCCGGGTGGTGTCCCCGTTCGGCGAGGTGCTCGTGCGCGCCCGCAACGTCGGGTTCCTGCCCTTCGGCCAGCGCGGCCTCGGCATGGAGGGACGGGCATGACGTCGGTGCCGTTCGTGAACGAGGAGAGCACGCCGCCGCCTCCGCCGCCGCCCCCGCCGGCGGCCGCCGCTGCGGTGACCGTCCGGGGCCTGACCAAGCGCTACGGCAGCCTCAACGCGGTCGACGGGCTGGACCTCGACGTCCCGCGCGGTGGCGTGTTCGGGCTGGTCGGCCCCAACGGCGCCGGCAAGACCACCACCATGCTGGCCACCGTGACGCTGCTGCGGCCCGACGCGGGGACCATCGACGTGCTCGGTCACGACCCGGTCACCCAGCCCCGCGCGGTGCGCGGCGTCGTCGGCTACGTGCCCGACACGTTCGGGCTCTACGACGGGCTCAGCTGCGAGGAGTACCTCGACTTCTTCGCGCACGCCTACGAGGTCCCGCGCGAGCGGCGCGCCGAGCAGGTCGCGGCGCTGCTCGAACTGGTCGAGCTGGCCCACAAGAAGGACACCGACGTCGCCGGCCTGTCGCGCGGCATGCAGCAGCGGCTGTCGCTGGCCCGCGGGCTGGTCCACGACCCGAAGGTCCTGGTGGCCGACGAACCGGCGTCCGGCCTGGACCCGCGCGCCCGGGTCGAGCTGCGCGAGATCGTGAAGGAACTGGCCAACCAGGGCGTCACGATCGTGATCAGCTCGCACATCCTCGCCGAGCTCGACGAGCTGTGCGACCGCGTCGCGATCGTGGAGGCCGGCAAGGTCCTGGCCCAGGGCACCGCCGAGGAGATCCGCGGCGCCGTGCAGGCCGCCCACACCGTGACGGTGCGGGTGCTGGGCGGCGAGACAGCGCTGGCCGCGGCCGCACAGGTGGCGGCGGGCACCGGCGTGCTGGTCGGCGTCGTGGACGGCCACCTGCGCTGCGAGGTGGCCGGCGGCGAGGAGGCGGCCGCGGACCTGCTGGCGGCGCTGGTCGCGGCCGGCGTCCGTGTCACGGACTTCCGTGAGGACCGTGGTGGGCTGGAGCGGTTGTTCCTGTCCGTGACCCAGGGGGTGGTCCGATGAGGGCGCCGGTGCTCAACCCGGTCCTGCGCCGCGAGCTGCTGGAGCGCTGGCGCGGCCGGCGGGCGGCGGTCGTGCTGACGGTCTACCTCGGCGTCCTCGGCGGTCTGCTGCTGCTGGCGCGCTGGCTGGCCACCAGCTTCCTCGAGCAGCAGGCGGCCAACGGCTGGACACCGATCACGGCCAGCGGTCCGGTGCTGGGCCGCTTCCTGCTGGAGAACCTGCTGGCGGGCGTGCTGGGGCTGGTGCTGTTCATCGCGCCCGGCTACGCGGCGGCGCAGCTGGCCGGTGAACGCGAACGGCGGACCCTGGGGCTGCTGCGTATCACGCTGCTGCGGCCGTGGAACATCGTGCTGGGCAAGCTCGGGGCCGCCTCGGCGTGGTCGGTGCTGCTGGTGCTGGTGACCGCGCCGCTGGCCGCGACCGCGTTCGTGCTGGGCGGCGCGACCCTGGGCGACCTGCTGAAGGGGCTGCTGGTCGTCGTGGTCGTGGCCGTCTCGGTCGCGGCGATGGCGATCGGGATCTCCGCCCGGACCCGCCGCACGACCGGCGCGGTGGTGCTGACGTACGGGCTGGTGCTCGTGCTGGTCATCGGCACGCTCATCGCCGCGTTCGCGGAGTTCGCCGCCCGGGACTTCTCCATGCCCGACGCCCAGCGGCCGGTCGCGATGTACGCCAACCCGTTCTACGCCCTGGCGGACGCGTCGGGGGCCTCCAGCCGCGGGGCGTTCATGGGCGGCGGGATGCCGTCGGTGCTCACCCCGTTCGCAGCCGCGCTGCCGAACGACCTCGCCTTCGGTGGCGTCGACGTCATGCCGGCTATGGACGTGGCGGTCGGGTTCGCCGCCGACGGTGCGCCGCTGGTCGCGGACGGGCCGGGGGTGTTCGAGCGCAACCCGGTGTGGCCGATCACGCTGGTCGTGTACGTGCTGTTCGGGTTCCTCGGGCTGCTGCTGGCGACCCGCTCCCTGGGGCCGCGTGACGGCGTGCGGGAGACCTGACGATGAGCGCCACCCCCGCGGTCCGTGACCAGGCGCTGGCGGTCCCCGCCACGCCGGGGCTGGACGCCCTGTTGCGCCGGGGTCGGCGGCGGGTGCGGCGGGTGCGGTTCACCGACCGGGTCGGACCGGTCGTGGCCGTGGCGGCGGGCGCGGCGCTGGCCTGGACGCTCGTGTCGAGGTTCGTGCTGCTACCGGCGGTGACGTGGTGGGTGCTGGCCGGCTGCGCGGCCGCGGCGGTGCTGGTGCTGGCCGGGGTCGGCCTGCGACGGATCCCCGACGAGGTGGCGGCCGCGGCCGTCGACGGGCTGCTGGCCGCCAAGGACCGCTACCGCACCGCGTGGGAGCTGCGCGAGCAGGGCCGGCTCGCCGGTGCGTTGGACGGGCTGGCGCGCCGGCAACTGGTCGAGGCGGACACGGCCGCGGCCGGCGTGCGGACCCTGCCGTCGGCGCACCGCCCCGAGGGCCGCTGGCTCGTCCTCGCGCTGGTGCTGAGCGTGGCGGCCGGGGCGCTGGCCTTCGCGCCCGACCCGCACGCGGCCGAGCGCGAGCAGCGGGCCCGTGAGGCCGCCGCCGTCGAACGGGTCACCGAGGACCTGGAGCGGGCCGCCGAGGAGCTGGCCGAACTGGGCGAGCCCGGCGCGGCCGCCGCGGAACGCCTGCAGGCGCTGGCCGAGCAGCTGGACGGCCGCAGCCTGGAGCAGGCCCTGGAGGAGCTGGCGGCCGCCCGCGGCGAGCTGGCCCGCGAGCTGGACCCCGACCGCAACGGCCGCCGGGCCGCACTGGACGGGCTGGCACGGGAGCTGGGCCGCGACCCGCTCGCGCCCGGCGACTCGGTGCGGGCGCAGCTCGACGCGCTCGCCGGGGCGCTGGCCGCCGGCGAGGTGGACGATCCGGCGGCGCTGGCCGAGCGGCTGCGCGAGCTCGCCGAGGCGATCGCGGGCGGCCAACCCGAGGTGGCCGACGCCCTGCGCGAGGGCGCCGAGGCGCTCGAGGGCGGCGACCAGGCGGCTGCCAGCGGCGCGATCTCGTCGGCCTCGGGTGCGGTCGGCAACGCGGTCGCGTCGGCGGCCGGGCAGGGCGCGCTGGAGGCGACCGACGGCGTGCTGGGCCAGGCCCAGGGCAACCTGCGCGACGCCGCCCGCGGCGAGGGCCAGGGGCAAGGCCAGGGCCAAGGCCAGGGCCAAGGCCAGGGACAGGGCCAAGGGCAGGGGCAGGGCCAGGGCCAAGGCCAAGGCCAAGGCCAAGGCCAAGGGCAGGGCCAAGGGCAGGGGCAGGGGCAAGGGCAGGGGCAGGGCCAGGGGCAGGCCGGGCAGGGCGGCGGCGGGCAGGGCATCCAGCCGGGCGACGGCAACACCGGCACCGGCCAGGCCGACGGCGCCGGCTCCGGCCAGGGCGCCCACGGCGACGGCCCCGAGCTGGACACCGTGTTCGCGCCGCCGCGGGTCGGCGGCGAGGACGACGAGTGGTACCTCGGCGGCCAGGACTCGGGTGCCGGCCCGGACGCCCAGGTCGGCAAGGCGCTGGGTCCGGGGGACGTCAACGGCGCGCTGGTGCCCTACCTCGACGTCCTCGGGACCTACCGCGACCTCGCCACGCGCACGATCGACCGGCCCGGCTTCCCCGCGGGCCGGCGCGATCTGGTGCGCGACTACTTCGACCAGCTCGCGCAGTGAGCACCGACTGGCACGCCGACCGCCGCGCCACCGGCTGCCCCTGACCGTGACCGCCCCGACCGCCGCACCGCACGACGCACCGACCGACGAGGAACCGCGATGGAGCCGGACCGTTTCGCCCAGCTGACCGCCGACGTGGAGGCGCAGCTGCGTCGCGTCATCGTCGGCCAGGACGCGCTGGTCCGCGACGTGCTCGCGTGCCTGTTCGCCGGCGGGCACGTGCTGCTGGAGGGCGTGCCGGGGCTGGGCAAGACCGTGCTTCTGCGCACGCTGGCGCAGGCGCTGTCGATGGACTCCACCCGCCTGCAGTGCACGCCCGACCTGCTGCCCGCCGACGTGGTCGGCACCACCGTGCTGGGCGGCGACGGGGCCGCGGGTGGCTGGCAGGCGTCGTTCGAGCCCGGCCCGGTGTTCACGCAGCTGCTGCTGGCCGACGAGCTCAACCGCGCCACCCCCAAGACCCAGTCGGCGCTGCTGGAGGCGATGGCCGAGCGCCGCGTCACCGTGAGCGGCGTCACGCGCGACCTGCCGCGGCCGTTCTTCGTGATGGCGACCCAGAACCCGATCGAGATGGAGGGCACCTACCCGCTGCCGGAGGCCCAGCTCGACCGGTTCATGGCCAAGGTGCTGGTGCCGACCCCGTCGGCCGACGACCTCGTGGAGATCCTGGTGCGCACGACCGGCACCGTCGAGGCGGTCGTGGAGCCGGTCGCCGGCACCGACGACCTGCTGGACGCGATCCGGCTGGTCCGCGAGGTGCCGATGGCCAGCCACGTGCTGCGCCACGTCGCCGAGTTGGTCGAGGCCACCCACCCCGACCGGCCGGCCGCGCCCGAGTCGGTGGTCCGCTACGTCGCCAACGGCGCCTCGCCGCGCGGGGCCCAGTCGCTGGTGCTCTCCGCCAAGGTCCGGGCGCTGTTCGACGGGCGGCTGCAGGCCTCCGTCGACGACGTGCGCGACGCCGCAGCGGCCTGCCTGCGCCACCGCCTGGTGCTCGGCTACGAGGCGCTGGTCGCCGGCGTGGACGCCGACGGCGTCGTCCGGGCCGTGCTGGACGCCGTGCCCGCCCCGCGTGTGGCCGCCTGAGCCGGGAAGGACGACTGTTGCTGCTCGCGCCGGAGCTCGTGGCCCAGCTGGGACGTCACCAGCTGGTGCCGCGCCGTCGCGTGCGCGGCCGGTTCGTCGGCGGACACCGCTCCACGCGGCTGGGCGCGTCGGTGGAGTTCGCCGACGTCCGCGAGTACGTGCCCGGTGACGACCCGCGGCGCATCGACCTGTCGGCCTCGCGCCGGCACGGTCGTCTGCAGGTAACGCTCACGGAGGCCGAGGACGACGCCGCCGCGCAGGTGGTCGTCGACCGCTCCGCGTCCATGCACGGGCGCAAGCGGCAGCTGGCGGACCGGTTGACGGCCGGACTGGCGGTGCTGGGCGCCCGCGACGGGGTGCGGCTGTGGCTGGTCGCGCACGATCCCGAGAACGACGCCGACCGGGTGGGAGGTGGCTGGGCCCGCGGCAGCGGCGCGCTCGCCCAGGCCGGGCTGCTGCTGGGCGACACGGCCCGAGACCCGGCCGCCAGCGGCGACGGCGGCGGGGGCGACGGCGGCCGGGGTGACGGGAGTGAGGGGAGCGAATTGGGCGACGAGCCCGCCGGCCGGCCGGACCTGACCACCGCCGTCGGCCGGGCGGTCCGCGCGGCGGCCCGCGGCCCACTGGTGCTGGTCAGCGACCTGCTGTTCGACGGCTGGGACGTCACGGTCCGGGCGCTCGGCCGCGGCACCCGCGACGTGCTCGTCCTGCAGGTCCTCGACGTCGAGGAACTGCAGCCGCACCTGGTCGACGACGTCCGACTGGTCGACGCGGAGACGGGCGCGGAGGTCGAGGTCGGCGGCGACGACCACAGCGCGGCGGCCTACGCGGCCGCGCTGGCCGCCCACCTCGACGCCGTCGAGCGCGTGTGCACCTCGATCGGCGCGGCCCACGTGCTGGTGCCGACCGACGTGGACCTCGCCCAGCTGCTGTTGGCCGACCTGCCGTCGCTCGGGCTGGTGCGATGACCACGGACGCGCCGCGGGGGACGCGATGACGACGCACACACGGGGTGGGGTGACGCCGTGAGGTTGCTGGCGCCGCTCGGGCTGGTCGCGGCCGTCGCCGCGGTCCCGCTGGTGCTGTGGTACCTGCTGCGGCCGCGCCGGCGGCGGGTCGTCGTCGGCTCGACGTACCTGTGGCGGGCGGTGCAGCGTCCGGCCACCGCCGCGACCCCGTGGCAGCGCTTCCGCGGGGACGCGACGTTCTGGCTGGTGCTGCTGGCCCTGCTGGCGCTGGCGTTCGCGCTGGCGCGGCCGGCCGTGCCGGTCCCGGTGGCGCTGGGCGACCACACCATCCTGGTGATGGACGGCTCCGGGTCAATGCTGGCCGACGAGGGCGGCGTGACCCGCGCCGAACTGGCGCGTCGCACGGCCGAGGAGCTCACCTCGTCGTTGGGTCCCGGGCAGGAGGTGTCGATCATCGACGCCGGCCCGCGGGCCCGGATCGCGCTGTCGGGTTCCACCGACGCCCGCGAGGTGGCGCGCACGCTGGCACGCATCGCGCCGCGCCACGCGCCCGCCGACCTGGCCGACGCGTTCACGCTGGCCACCTCGCTGCAGCGGCCCGGGCAGCGCACCGTCGTGCACCTGCTCACCGACGCGATGGTGCCCGGCGACGCCGCGGCCGCCGCCCCGGCGGGGCTGACCGTCACCGCGGTCGGCAGCGACCGGCCCAACGTGGCGATCACCCGGATCACCTCGGCACCGCTGGGCAGCGGCGAGCACCAGGTCCTGACGCAGGTCCGCTCGTTCTCCGGCACCGCCGCCAGCGGCCGGCTGGTGCTGTCGGTCGACGACGTGCCGGTGCTGGAACAGTCCCTGCGGCTGGCACCGCGGGCGACCGAGGACGTGGTCGTGACCGTGCCCGGCGTCGCCGGCGACGACGGGGCGCGGCTGACCGCGCGGCTGTCGCTGCGTGAGGACGTGACCGGCGAGGTCCCCGACGCGCTGCCGTTCGACGACGTGGCGACGACCGTGCTCTCGGAGAGCCGTGACCTGCAGGTGCTGCTGGCCGGACCGGGCAACACGTTCCTGCAGGCCGCGCTCGCGTCGGTGCCCGGCCTGGTGGTGGAGACGGCCCCGCGGGTGCCGGAGGAGCTGACCGCGGTCGACGTGCTGGTCGTCGACCGGGTCGCGGCCCCGGAGCAGCTGACCGTGCCGACCCTGCTGGTGGCGCCCACCTCGTGGCCCGAGGGCGTCATGGTGGACGGCACCGCCGACCTGCCGGCGTTGACCCACCAGGCGACCGACCACCCGCTGCTGACCGACGTGGACCTGACCGGGCTGGCCGTCGCCGCCACCGAGGTGCTGGCCGCGCCGCAGCTGACGGCGCTCGCGTCCTCGCCGGACGCGGGCCTGCTGTTCGCCGGCCGTGTCGGTGACGCGCCCGCGGTCGCGATCCCGTTCGACCTGCTGGCCTCCGACCTGCCGCTGCGCCCCGCGTGGCCGTTGCTGGTCGCGAACACGACCCGCTGGCTGACCGGCGGGGCGGCCGGCAGCGGGGCCGTGCCGGCCGGGTCGATGGTGGCGTTGCCGTCCCCGGCCGGGACCACCAGCATCGTCGCGACCTCACCGAACGGCGAGGAGGTGCGGATCGATCCGGCCGCGCCGGCGCTGTTGGTCGACACCGTCGGCACCTGGCAGGTGACGTTCCGCGGCGCCGAGGGCGAGGCCGCCGAAGGGCTGGTGCTGCCGGTCACCTCGGCGCTGGACGAGGGCGACCTGTCGAAGCCGCGACCCGAACCGGGCTCGCCGGCGGCGGGGGCCCGCCCGGAGATGGGCGAGGGCGTGCAGTCGCTGATCTGGCCGCTGGTGCTGGGCGCGCTGGTGCTGCTGCTGCTCGAGTGGCTGTGGAGCCACGGCGGCCGCCAGTGGTGGGCGCGCCAGCGCGAGGGCCGGCTGGCGAAGGTGCGCCGCGCGCTGGGCGGCGCCGCCGGGGGCGTTCGGCGTGCCGGACGGCCGCCTGCCAAGCCGCCGTCCGCGAACCCGCCGGCCGGGCCGGCGTGGGGGCCGCCGTCAGGGCCGCCGCCCGCTGGTCCGCCCTCCGCTGGTCCGCCGCCGGGCGCGCCACCGGGGGCCGGGTCGCCACCGGGGACGCCGCCGCGGACGAAGGTGCCGTCGTGAGCTGGTGGCCGCTGCACCTCGACACCCCCGCCTGGCTGGCCGCGCTGGCGGTGGTCCCGCTCGTGCTGTGGCTCGGCTGGCGGCACGCCGGCGACCGGGACCGCGCGCTGCGTCGCGCGACCGCGTTGCGGGCGCTGGCGGTGGGCCTGCTGGTGCTGGCGCTGGCCGGCCCGCGCTGGGACGCCGCCGGGCGGGCCGTCGACCTGGTCGTGGTCGTGGACGCCTCCGACTCCACCCTGGCGGCGCGCGCCGAGGCCCAGGCCTGGATCTCGGCGGCCACGGTCGGCCAGCAGCGCGGCGACCGCCTCGCCGTCGCGGCGGTCGGGCGCGACGCCCAGGTCGAGCACGGCCTGCGCGAACAGGCCACGGGCGGGGCCCTCACCGTGCGCGTCGACGGCTCGGAGACCGACCTGGCCCGCGGCCTGCGGCTCGCGCAGGGACTGGCCGGCTCCGAGCAGCGGCGGCGGGTCGTGCTCCTCACCGACGGCTTCGCCACCCGCGGCGACGCGGCGCAGGCGATCCGCGAGCTCGAGGACGCCGGCATCCCCGTCGACGTCGTGCCGCTGGGGAGCGACGGCGGCATCGCCGACGTGCTGATCGAGGGCGTGCGCGTGCCGTCGCGGGTCCGCCAGGGCGACGCCTACGACGTCACGGTCGTGATGACCAACACCGGGACGGCCCCGGCGGGCGCCACGGTCGTGGTCAGCGCCGACGGCGAGGAGATCCACCGCGAGGCGGTCGAGCTGCCGCCCGGCCGCAGCGAGCTCCGCGTCCCGCGCACGGCCGAACGCACCGACGAGACCGGCGGCGACGCGGGCGGCAGCGAGGCGGCCGGCGGTGGGGACGGCGGCGAGGCCGGCAACGGCGATGGGACGGCAAGGGGCGGCGCCATCCGCTACGAGGCGCGGCTGGAGTCGGCCGCCTCGATCGAGCCGCGCAACGACCTCGGCGTCGCCGCGGTGCAGGTCGAGGGCCCGGCCAGCGTGCTGGTCGTCGACGGCTCCGCCGGTGGTGAGGGCGGCGGCCACGACGCGGACGAGCTCGTGCGGCTGCTGGAGGCCGGCGGGCTGCCGGTGACGCGCCACCCGGTCGACGCCGGGTTCCCGCCGCTGGACCGGCTGCTGGGCCACGACGCCACGATCCTCGTCGACGTCCACGCCGACGAGATCGGCGAACCGGGCGCCGTGGCGCTGGACGCCTACGTCCGTGACGCCGGTCGTGGGCTGGTGGTCGTCGGCGGCGAGCAGTCCTACGGCGTCGGCGGCTACGACGGCACCCGGCTCGAGGAGCTGCTGCCGGTGTTCGCCCGCATCCAGGACCCGCAGCGGCGACCGTCCGTGGCGCAGGCCCTCGTCGTGGACGTGTCCGGGTCGATGGGCGCCTGCCACTGCCGTCCCGACGGGTTCGGTGGCGGCCCGGTCGCCGAGGAGGGCGGCCCGAACAAGACCGACATCTCCCGCGAGGCCGTCGCGCGCGCCATCGAGAACCTCGACGCGCAGGACACCGTCGGCGTGCTGGCCTTCCACACCGAGGCCGAGTGGGTCCTGCCGCTGCAGCAGCTGCCCGACCAGGCCATCGTCGACGACGCGCTCGGCAGCCTGTTCCCCAACGGCGACACCTCCATCGGGCAGGCCCTGGAGGAGGCGATCGCCGGGCTCAAGGACGCCGACGCCCGGCTGCGGCACATCGTGCTGTTCACGGACGGGTTCACCAGCGAGTCGGGGCTGGAGGACATCGCCGCCGAGGCCGCCGAGCAGGGCATCACGGTGTCCGTGGTCGGCACCGGCGAGGGCACCGACGACGTGCTGGAGCGCATGGCCGAGGTCGGCGGCGGACGGTTCTACCCGGGCCGCGACCTGTCCTCGATCCCGTCCGTGCTGGCCAGCGAGGTGCAGATGGTGTCGAGGCCGCTCATCGAGGAGGGCCGCTTCACCCCCATCGTGACCGCCGTCGACGAGGTCACCGCCCCGCTGACCGAGTCGCCGCCGCTGCTCGGGTACGTGGCCACGACCGCCAAGCCGACCGCCCGGACGCTGCTGCGCATCGGCGACGAGCGCGACCCGCTGCTGGCCACCTGGCAGGCGGGCCTCGGCACCGTCGCCGCCTGGACCTCGGACGCGACGACCCGCTGGTCCGCGCCCTGGAGCGGCTGGGACGGTGCCCGGGACCTGTGGGGCGCGCTGGTGCGCTCCACCCTGCCGGCCGACGAGGGCGGCGCGGTCGACGTCCGTGCCGACGTCACCAGCGACGGGCTCGAGCTCGGGCTCACCAGCGCCGAGGCACTCCCTGGCGACGTCACCGCGACCGCGATCGTGGTCGATCCCGACGGCAGCCGCCGCGAGGTACCGCTGACGCGCAGCGACCTGGACGCGTTCGAGGCGACCGTGCCGGCCGGCGGCAACGGCGTCCACGCGGTGACGATCCTGCTCGAACGCGGCGGCACCGAGGTGGCCCGGCGCACCGTCACGGCGGTGCGCTCCTACCCGGCCGAGTACGCCGCCAGCACCGGCAGCCGCGAAGCGGCCCAGGCCCTGGTCGGCGACCTCGGCCGGTTCGACCCGGACCCGGCGCTGGCGTTCACGCGCGAGGGCACGACGCCGGGCAGTACCCCACGCGACCTGACCGGGCCGCTGCTGCTGTTGGCGCTGCTGACGCTGCCCGTCGACGTCGGGCTGCGTCGCCTGCGGCTGGAGCGCGGTGACCTGCGGCAGCTGCTGCGCCGGCGGACACCGGCGGCGCGGCCGGCCGCCGCCAGCGGCGCGACGGCGCTGGCCGGCTCGCGGGCCGCCGCCCGCGCCGCGGAAGCCACGCCGCCGCCGGTGTGGGCCGCGCCGGGCGGTCCGCCGCGAACCTCGACGACCACGCCGGACGGTCTCCCGCCGACCTCGACGGGCACGCCGGACGCTCCACGGCCGACCGCGACGGGCACGCCGGAAGGTGCGCCGCCGACCGCGCCGGCCACGCCGGACCGGCCCCAGGCGCGGCCGCCGGCACGGGACCCGGACGGCCCGCCACCCCCACCGGTCGCGCGCAAGGACGACGGCCCGGCCGGCGGCGCGGGCGGTGCCTCACGACTGCTGGAGGCGCGCCGTCGCGCACGCGGTGGCGACACCGACGGCGAGGCGACCTGAGTTCCGCGTCAACTGCGGAGCGACACCGGGAGTTTCTGGCCTCGCTGGCTCCGCAGTTTCGTCGCGACGTCGGGTCCGGCGGGACGGGCCGTGGTGCAGGGCGGCGGGTTCGGCGCGGCGCGGGTCAGACCGCGGTGCGCGGCGCGCGAGGGGGGCGAGGAGCCCGCACGCTCCGGCGACGCTCCGCCGAGGGGCGCCCCGCCGCGTTGCGGTGCTCGCAGGCGATGCTGACGGCGAGGTCGGCCACACGCTCGAGGTAGCGGGCCAGCGACCGCAGCGCCTCGATCTGCGGGTCCGGTCCGGACGGGCCTCCCGCACCGCGGGTGTTCCCGCCGCGGCGTGCCGGCGCGGCTTCGGCGGCCTCGATCAGCCGGCTGCGGGTCCGGGCGGCGCTGCGCCGCAGGTCCACCAGCCGCGCCAGCGTCTCGCGACCCTGGCCGTCGGCGGGCGCGGCCAGCCGGTGCGCGCTGGCGGCGATGCTCGCCAGGTCCGTGAGCGCTGCCCGTACCTCGGCGTTCCAGGCGGTCACGTCGGCGTCGGCGGCGGCCTGGGCTGCCCGACGCAGCAGGTGGAGGCAGCGCACGGCCAACTCGCCCAGCCGCTCCTGCGCCAACGCCTGCACGCGCGTCGGCGCGCCGGGGGTCCCGGCGGCGACGACGGCGCGCGTGACCGCCTGCACCTCGCGGTGGCGGGCGCGTGCCTCGGCCAGGTCGGCGCGGGTGCGCGGGCCGACGTCCTCACCCGCCAGCAGGCCGGCGGCCAGCGCGGTGATGGCCTCGGGGAGCATCGCGGCGGTGTCCTGGGCCGCGGTCGTCACCAGCGTGACGTCGGCCGCGACGGCGCCGTCAGCGCGTGCGGTGGCAGCGGCGCGTGATGGCGACGACGAACCCACGACGAACCTTTCGGGCGGGATGCCCGGCCGACGAACGCGAGGGGCCGGGACACGGCGCCGCTGCATGGGCGCCAACGAAGCGATTCTGGACGGTATGCCGAATCGGGCTCCCATCATGCCCCCTCCGACGCGAGCCGGCGACGCCCGACCGGGCCGAAGGACGGGGCCCGCGCGAGGAAGGGCCGCAGCCGCCGCCGAACGGTGTGATTGGCTGTGCGCCACGACCAGTGGTGCGCGCGAGAGGTGCGAGATGCGACAGGAGCTCGGGGTCGCGCTGTCACGCCTCCCCCAGGTCGACGCGCTGCTGCGGCATCCCGCCGCCGAGGAGCCGATCGCGACCCACGGGCGCCGGGCGTTCACCGCGGCGCTGCGGGCCGAGCTCGAGGAGGTGCGCCAACGCGTCCGCGACCGGGGCGGCATCGTCCCGCGCGCCGAGGAGCTGCTGACGGCCGCCGACGAGGCGCTCCACGACCGCCGTGCGGGACGGCTCACCCGGGTGGTCAACGCCACCGGTGTGGTGCTGCACACCAACCTCGGCCGCGCGCCCCTGTCGGCCGCCGCCCGCGCCGCGGTCGCCGACGCGGCCGGCTACACGACCCTGGAGTACGACCTCCAGCGCGGCACCCGCGGCTCGCGCACCCGGCACGTCGGTGCGCTGGCGGCCGAACTGTGCGGCACGGAGAGCGCCACCGCCGTCAACAACGGCGCCGCCGCGCTGCTGCTGGTGCTGGCCGCGCTCGCCAACGGTCGCGAGGTGATCGTCAGCCGCGGCGAGCTCATCGAGATCGGCGGCTCCTACCGCCTGCCCGACGTGATGGCCGCCTCGGGCGCGAAGCTCGTCGAAGTGGGCACGACCAACCGCACACGACTGTCGGACTACCGCAAGGCGATCACCGACGACACCGCCCTGCTGCTGAAGGTGCACCGGTCCAACTACGACGTGGTCGGCTTCACCGAGGAGGTCCCGGTCGCGGCGCTGGCCGAGCTCGGCCGCGCACAGGGGGTGCCGGTGGTGCACGACCTCGGCTCGGGTCTGCCACGCGCGGCGCCCGTGGGCCCGCTGGCCGGCGAGCCCACGGTGGAGGCGTCCGTGCGGGCCGGCGCGGACCTGACGGTCTTCTCCGGCGACAAGCTGCTCGGCGGCCCGCAGGCCGGCCTGATCGTCGGGCGCACCGATCTGCTGCTGCGCTGCAACCAGCATCCGCTGGCCCGGGCCGTGCGGCTCGACAAGCTGCAGCGCGCGGCGTTGGAGGCGACGCTGGAGTCGCACCTGCGCGACGACCTGCCGATGGACCTGCCGACCATCGCGATGCTGCACGCCGACGTCGACGCACTGCACGAGCGGGCCCGGTGGATGACGGCCGAGTTGGGCGAGGGCGCCGAGGTGGTCGCCACCGAGGGGCTGGTCGGCGGCGGCGCGTCGCCAGGGGTCACGCTGCCGTCCTGGGCGGTGGCCCTGGGTACCGACGACCCCGACGGGCTCGCGCGGCGGCTGCGCCAGGGCGAGCTGCCGGTGGTCGCCCGCGTCGAGGACGACCACGTGCTGCTCGACCTGCGCACCGTCCCACCCTCGCTGGACGGCGAGGTGGTCGACGCCGTGCTCGGGTCGCGGGAAGGATGACGCCGTGCTCGGGTCGCGGGAAGGATGACGCCGTGCTCGGGTCGCGGGAAGGATGACGCCGTGTCAGATGGCGGGAGGCGCGCGGCGGAGCCATCCGGCGGGGTGCCGGTGACCGAACGCCCGATGTCGGGGACGCTCGTGGCACATGGGGAGTAGTGCCATACACCGGACGATCGTGACGGCAGGGCACGTCGACCACGGCAAGTCGACGCTGGTCCGCGCGCTCACCGGCATGGAGCCCGACCGCCTCGAGGAGGAGCGCCGCCGCGGCCTGACGATCGAGCTGGGATACGCGTGGACCGACCTCGCCGATGCGGGCGGGGGGCGGGTCGCGTTCGTGGACGTGCCGGGCCACGAGCGGCTGGTCCGGACGATGCTGGCCGGAGCCGGGACGGCGCCGGCCGTGCTGTTCGTCGTCGCGGCTGACGACGGCTGGTCGGCGCAGTCGTCCGAGCACCGTGACGTGCTGGACCTGCTCGACGTCCCGGCCGTGGCCGTCGCCGTGACCAAGTGCGACACGGTGCCCGAGGCGCGGGTGCAGGAGGTCGTTGACGACCTCGCGGCCCGCCTCGCCGACACCGCCCTGGCTGGCGCGCCGGTCGTGTGCACGGACGCGCGGAGCGGACGCGGGCTGGGCGACCTGCGCCGGGTCCTGGCGGCCGGCGTGGCCGCGCTGCCGGCACCGGCGAGCGGCGGCCGGCCACGGCTGTGGGTCGACCGGTCGTTCGCACCGACCGGGGTCGGCACCGTCGTCACCGGGACGCTGACCGGTGGCGCACTGACGACCGGCGACGAGCTCACCCTGCTGCCCGCCGACCGCCGGGTCCGCGCCCGCGGTCTGCAGGCGTTGGGGGCGCCGGTCGAGACCGCCGTCGCGGGTATGCGGGTCGCGCTGGACCTCGCGGGGGTGGCACACACCGAGGTGCAGCGCGGCGACGCCCTGGTCGCGGCCGGCCCGTGGCGTACGACGACGCTGGTCGACGTCTGGGTCCGGGCACTGCCCGGGCACCGGATCGACCGTGCCGGTGCCTGGACGCTCCACGCCGGCACGGCCGCCGTCGGCTGTCGCGTCCTGCCGCTGGACGGGGCCGTCGAGGGCCCGTCCTCCGGGGCGGTCCGGCTGCTGCTGCAGGCCGAACTGCCGCTGGTCGCCGGCGACCGCGTGGTCCTGCGAGAGGCCGGTCGCCGCGCGACCGTCGGCGGCGGGGTCGTCGCCGACCCGCTGCCCGGGCGCCGGCCCCGCGGCACGCGCGCGCGAACCGAGCTCGTCCAGGCACTGCAGACGGTCGTCGCCGCCGCCACGGCAGAGCGACGCCTGGTGGCCCTGCTGGAGGTGCCCGGCGCCGCCCACCGGCCGGTCGGTGACGCGCTGGCCGCCGTCGGGGCCCCGGCGGACGCGCCGCTGCCAGCCGGCGTCGTGCGGGTCGGCGACCGTCTGGTGGCCAAGGGGCGCGCCGAGGACTGGGCGCGCGGCCTGACCGCGTCGCTGGGGCCCGGCACGCACGAACGGGCGACCGTCGTCGCCACCGCCGTGCGCGCCGGAGCGCCCACCGAGGTCGCCGAAGCCCTGGTCGAGGCGCTCACCCGCGGGGGGCGTCTCGTGCGGGCCGGCGGCGGGCTGGCGCTGGCCGAACACGCCAGCGCCGCCTCGGCCGCGGTGTCCGGCCGTGCCGGCGCGCTGCTGGCCGACCTGGCCGCCGACCCGTTCGCTCCCGAGCACCTCGACGTCCTGGCCGCCCGCTACGGCGTCGACCACCGCCTGCTCACCGCGCTGGTCAACCGGGGCGAGATCGTGCGCACCGGCGACGTCGCCTTCGCGCGCACGGCGGTGCGGCGGGGGGTCGCGCGGCTCGCCACGCTGGAGGACGAGGTGGGGCCGTTCACGGCGGCGCAGGCCAAGACCGCCTGGGCGACGACCCGTCGTTACGCGATCCCGCTGCTCGAGCACCTCGACGCGGCCGGCATCACGGTCTTCGACGGTCGGTTGCGGCAGCTGACCGCGAAGGGCCGGGCGCTCGCCGCCGAGGACGTCGCCGGCACCACCGCGGATGACTGACCGGCTGCGCGCTCGGCGTCAGTCGCCGGTGGGACCGTCCTGGCGTCGCGCGGCCTTCATCTCCGCCTCGTGGACGTGGTGGCGGCCCTCGACGAGCTCCTCGCGGACCCGCCGTTCCCCGGCGGTCGCGACGTCGAAGTAGGTGCGGTCGAAGTCCTCGACGATCTCGAACGTCCAGCGGTCCTCGATCGCGTTGCGGCCCAGCCAGGTCTCGGTCAGCTCGTCCGCGAGCTCGTCGTGGCCCGCCTCGCGGAGCTTGTCGATGCCCTGGCCGAGCAGCAGGTCGGCCCGACCCATCTCCTGGTGGAACGTGTACAGCGCGCCGCGGGCACGCACGATCCACTCGAAGGCCTCACCGATCTTGCCGGTGGCCTCGACGGTCGTGTCGTCGACGCCGTCGGGACGGGCGTGGTCCGGATCGGGCTGGCGTGGCATGGGCGACCTCGTCACGTCGGGGCGCGCGGACGTGCCCCGGTTTCGAGGTCAGCGCGCCGTCAGGATGGCCTCTACTTCTACGGGGCTGTCCAGCGGCAGCACGGGGACCCCTACCGCCGAACGGGCGTGCACACCCGCGTCGCCGAGGACGTCGGCCAGCAGCTCGGACGCGCCGTTGGCGACGAGGTGCTGCTCGGTGAAGTCGGGCGTCGAGGCCACGAACACCGTCAGCTTGACGACCCGGACGCGGTCGAGGTCGCCGATCGCCGCGGCGGCGACCGCCAGCACGTTCAGCGCCGCCGTCCGGGCGAGCGCGGCGCCCTCGTCGGTCGCCAGGTCCGCGCCCAGCTTCCCGGTGCGCGGCAGGACGCCGTCGACGACCGGCAGCTGACCGGCGGTGAACACCAGCCCGCCGGCGCCGTCGGGCAGCTGCGCCCACGGCTGGTAGGCGGCGGCCGGGGCCGGCGCGGACGGCAGCTCCAGGCCGAGCTCGGACAGGCGGTCGAGTGCCCCCACGATCAGTCCTTCGGGCGCTTGAAGTAGGCCACGTTCTCGGCGACGGCGACCAGCTCCCAGCCCTCGTCGCCCCACTGGTTGAGGATCTGCTGCAGGGCATGGCTGATGAGCGGGGCGGTGGCGTACTCCCAGCGGGTCACGGGCGCCTCTCTTCTGGTGGCGTCGGATGGCGGTCCGGCGCTTCCTACCGCAGCCGACACCATGCCGGCAAGGCGGCGCCCGACCACACGACCCGAGGGGTGCCGGTCCCGCCCGTTTCCGACCGCGGCCGCTGGTCGGAGATCGCGGAGGTGGTCAGCCGGCCCGCACGGAGGCCAGCGCCGGTTCCTGTCGCGCGAGCAACGAGCGGCGGTCCATCTCGCCCAGGCCGCCCCACACGCCATACGCCTCGCCGCTCATCAGCGCGTGCTCGCGGCACCGCGCCAGGACGGGACAGGCGGCGCAGACGGCCTTGGCGGCGTCCTCGCGGTGCTGGCGGTCCTGCTTGCTCTCGAAGCCCGCTGGCCCGAAGAACAGCGCCGGATCCTCGGTCCGGCACCGCGCCTGCTGCTCCCAGGCCTCGCTCACGAACCGGACCGTCGATGCCACGACGTGCAACGCTCCCTCCGCTCTCCTCGGTCGGCGGAACACTAGGCCGGCCAATCCGGTCTGACTAGACCATGTTTGTACGAATCCTCCGAAACGCGCGCCCGCCGGATCCCCGGAGACCCCGACCCGCCGCCGACCGTCAGCGATCTCCCTCGGCGCCCCCGGGCGCGTGAGCGCGCAACGGTCGCGGCTGACCGCCCCCGGACGGCACCCAGGCGCGACCGTTGCCGACAGACGCGACAGAGCCGAGGCAACGCGACCGAACCGAGGCAGCCCGACCGAGCCGAGGTAGCCCGCCCGGTCGCGTGAACGCGCAACGGTCGCGGCTGACCGCCTCCGGGCGGCATCCAGGCGCGACGGTTGCCGGGAGGTGCGACGGAGTCGAGGCAGCGCGACGGAGTCGAGGCAGCGCGACGGTTGCCGGGAGGTGCGACCGGGCGGCGGTTACGTGGTGGGGTCGCTGGGGGCCGCGGTGTTGGCGGTGGCGGCGTGGTCGGCCTCGGGCGCGAACGGCTCGACGAGGACGACGGCGCCCTCGACGCCGTGGACGCGCACGGGGGTGCCGACCTTCGCGCGCTTGGTGTCGCCGGTCCAGCGCGCCCGCCAGAGGGCCCCGTCGATGTAGACGTGGCCCTCGGGGTTGAGCACGGAGCGGACGATGCCGGGCCGCCCGACGAGGTCCTCGACGGACACGCCCTCGGGGCCGGCCTGGGCGCGCAGCACGGTGGTCATCACGAAGACGAAGAACACCAGCGCCGTCAGCGCGGTCGCGACCACCAGCCACACCGGCAGTGTCAGCGCGTCGGCGGCGTAGAAGTTGAGCGAACCGATCACGAACGCGGCCGTCGCGGCGACCGTCACCGGCCCGAAGCCGGCGATGGCCGTGTCCACCGCGTAGAGGATCAGTCCCAGCACCACCAGCGCGACGCCCCACCACACCACGGGCAGCACGGTCAGCCCGAACGCGCCGATCCCGGCCGTGATCACACCCGCGAGGCCGGCGACACCGAACCCCGGCTGGAACAGCTCGAAGAGCAGCATCCCGAGCCCGATGGTGAGCAGCAGGTAGATGAACGGAGCGGTCGTGGCGGCGTGCAGCAGGCGGCGCACCAGCCCGAGGCTGTGGAAACGGACCTCGATCTCGTCGCCGCGGATCCGCAGCGTCTGCTCGCCGCCGTCCGCGCCGGCGGGCAGCGCGACCCCGTCCAGCTCCAGCAGCAGCGGCTCGAGCCCCTGTGCCTCGACGTCGAGGAGTCCCGCCTGGGCCAGCTCGCCAGGGTCGAGCCCCTCGGTCAGCAGGCGGTCGGCGACGTCGGCGGACCCACCCGCCGCCTCGATGACGTCGCGCAGGTCGTGCTCGAGCGGGGTGTCGTCGCGCTCGTCGAAGGTGACCGGCTCGATCGGGCCGACCAGCGCGTCGGCGGACGCGGCGCGCACGTCGGCGCCCAGCCACAGCAGCGCGGCCGCGCCCTGGGCGTCGGCGGCCTCGCCCAGCGGGCCGACCAGCACCGCGATCGGCACGGTGGACGCGCGCATCCGGTCCACCAGGGCGGCGGCGTTGACCGACACCCCGCCGCGCGAGTCGACCTGCAGCACGATCAGCTGCGAGCCGTCGGCCTCGGCGACGTCGATGACGTCCTCGATCTGCGCTGCCACCGGCGGGTCGACGAAGCCCGAAACGGGCAGGATCTCCACCCGTGTCGAGGCCGCGGAGGCCCCCTCGTCGGCGCCCTCCGTCTGTGCGGTGGCGAACGTCGCCGTGAGCCCAACGAGCAGCAGGGCGAGCACGGCCAGGACGAGGGTGCGGCGCACGGCCGCGAGCGAGACGGACATGGCGCGGAAGCGTACCGGCGCACGGACACGGCGACCGACGCCGGCGCGGCGCCACGGGCTTAGGATCACGCCATGACCGCGACGGACACCACGGCCTACGAACCGCTGCTCGAGGGCGGCTTCGACGCGCTGTTCACCTCCAACGTCATGATCGTCACGGGCAAGGGTGGCGTGGGCAAGACCACCGTGGCCGCGGCACTGGCGCTGGCCGGCCGCGCCTCGGGCCGCCGCACGTTGCTGGTGGAGGTCGAAGGCCGCCAGGGCTTCTCGCGCACGTTCGGCACGGCACCCTGGGACTACACCGAGCGCGAGTTCCGCCCGGGCCTGTGGGGCGCCGCGATCGACCCGACCGAGGCCGTGTACGAATACCTCGAGTTGTTCTACGGCCTCAAGCGCGTCCAGTGGGTGATGGAGCGCTCGAACGCGCTGGACTTCGTGACCACCGCCGCGCCGGGGCTGCGCGACCTGCTGCTGGTCGGCAAGATCTACGAGATCGAGGCCCGCAAGCGCGAGGACGGCCGCCGCCAGTACGACCTGATCGTCGTCGACGCGCCGCCGACCGGCCGCATCGTGCCGTTCCTGCAGGCCCCGGAAGGGGTGACGGAGATCGTGCGCGTCGGGCCGATCAAGCGGCAGGCCGGCCAGATCCGCGAGATGCTGACCAACCCCAGGCGCACCACGGCGGTCATCACGACCCTGCTGGAGGAGATGCCGGTCCGCGAGGCGGGCGAGGGCATCAGCGCGCTGCGCAAGGCCGGCATCGCGGTCGGTCCCGTGATCGCCAACCAGGTCAGGACGCCGAGGTTGGACGCTGCGGCCCGCGCCGCGCTGGACGCGATGGGCGCGGCCGGCCTGCGCGATCGGGCCGTGGCGGCCGGTGCCACGATGTCGGGCCGCACCGCCGAGCTGGCGCTGGACATCGCCCACACGCACGCCGACCGGGTCGACCTGCAGACCGAGCTGCGCGCCGAGCTGGGCGACAGCTGCCAGGTCCCGGTGCTCTCGCTGCCGCTGCTGACGCGCGCGACGTTCGACGCCGCCGACCTCGAGGTCCTGGCCGACGTGCTCGCGCTGCAGGTCGGCGAGGACGGCCCGCACGCGGTCGAGTCGATGGGCGAGGCGCTGGACGCGTTCCTGCGCGGAGGGGCCGCGGCGTGACGGACCTGGACGAGGCCCGCAGACACTCGCTGGCCGGCGCGCTGGCCAGCGCCCACATCCTGGTCACCACCGGCTCGGGCGGCGTGGGCAAGACGACCAGCGCGGCCGCGCTGGGGTTGGCCGCGGCACGCGCCGGACGCCGCACGCTGGTGCTGACGATCGACCCGGCCCGTCGGCTGGCGCAGGCGATGGGGCTCGAAGAGCTCGGCGACGAGCCCTCGCGCGTCCACCTCGACGGCGCCGAGCCGGACGACGGCGAGCTGTGGGCGATGATGCTGGACATGCAGACCACGTTCGACCGGTTGATCGACCGTCACGCCACCAGCCAGGAGCACGCCCGCAACATCAAGCAGAACCGCATCTACCGCACCCTGTCGTCGACCCTGTCGGGCACGCAGGAGTACATGGCGATGGAGCGGCTGCACGAGCTGCACGAGACCGCCGAGTGGGACCTGCTGGTGGTCGACACCCCGCCGACACGCTCGGCGCTGGACTTCCTCGACGCCCCCAAGCGGATGACCTCGTTCCTCGAGGGCCGCCTGCTCGGCCTGCTGATGCGTCCCGGCATGGCGGCCGGCAAGCGGGTCGGCCGGGTCGTCGGGTTCGGCGCCACCGCCTTCATGAAGGTCGCGGGCCGGGTCACGGGCATGGACCTGCTGGACGACCTCGCCAGCTTCTTCCGCAACTTCGAGGGCATGTACGAGGGCTTCAAGGAACGCGCCGAACAGGTGCGCGAGCTGCTCCAGCAGCCCAGCAGCGCGTTCGTCGTCGTCACCTCGCCCGAGCCGCCCCCGCTGCGCGAGGCCAAGTTCTTCCTCGAACGGCTCGAGCAGGAGGGCCTTCACGCCGCCGGCGTCGTCGTCAACCGCATCCGCCCCGAGGTACCCCGCGACCCGTCGGACGGCGCGCTGGGGCGCGCCCTGGCGGCGCAGGGCGACGACGACGAGGGACGTGCGGTGGCCGGGGCGCTGCACCTGCTCGGCGACGTCCGCAACCTCGCCGGCCGGCAACGTCGCGACGTGTCGGCGGCGTTGTACGGCGTCCGGGTCCCGGCCCTGGTAGAGGTACCGCTGCTCGGCCGCGACGTGCATGATCTGGAGGGGCTGGGCGCCATCGCCGACCGGCTGACCGCATGACGCCGGCGGCGAACCGTGTGACACCGGCGGCGGCCCGCGTGACGCCGGCGACGGCCGTCCAGCGACGTACGCGACCTCACTGCCCGCACCCGAGTCGGAGGATCTCGTGAGCGACCTGCCCCCCGTACCCGACGACGGCCCCGTGCCCGACGACGAGCAGCGGGCCGACCCCACGCGCGGGACGGAAGGTGACGCCGGCGAGGCACGGACCGACGCCGGCGACGCCCGGGCGGACGGCGGTGGGCCGGGCGGGCCAGGCGAGCCGGGCGGCGACCCCGAGGTGCACGGCCCGGGCGGCGGCCGCGAGGACATCCGCGACGACGCCGACAGCAGCGAACGGGAGGTGCCGCTGAGCGCGGCGCTGGCCGCGGTCGTCCCCGGCATGCGGCCCCCACGCCCGCCACGTCGCACGGGCGTGTTCGTCGACCCCGACGACCTGCGTGACCACGTCGGCGGCCTGCTGCGCGCGATCCTGGGCGGCTACGAGGTGGACGCGTTCGGCAACTTCACCTTCCTGCACGAGGGCGCCCGCGTGTTCGTGACGGTCGGGATGTCGCCGATCGGCCCGCAGGTGGGCGTGTTCAGCGTCACCAACCTCGACGTCGACCTGACGCCGCCGCTGGCCAGCTTCCTGCTGACCACCAACCACACGCTGGGCTTCGGCTCGTTCAGCTACGACCGGGAGAACAGCTCCGTCTGGCTGCGGCACACGCTGCTCGGCACCACGCTGGACGGCCCGGAACTGCAGTCGGCCGTGGCCGCGGTGGCGACCACCGCGGCGCAGGTCGACGACGCCATCAAGTCCCGTTTCGGGGGACGCACGTTCGCCGAGGCCCCCGACGAGGTGCAGCGCCGCGTCGAGCCACCGGAGCCGCGCGCCGACGCGGCCGCCCCGCCAAACGCCTCCGGCTACCTCTGAGCGCGCCGCCACAGCCGCGCCG